>DASWVS010000529.1:0-8812 GCA_036401135.1 Fimbriimonas sp. | reverse complement strand
CCTGCCACGAGGTCTACGACGCCGACAGCTCGCAGACCCTGGCGATGATCCGCGCCGCAAACGGCCTGAGCATCGTCATCGAGGGTCCTCCGGGAACCGGCAAGTCGCAGACGATCACGAACATCATCGCCGAGGCGGTCGCCGGCGGCAAGACGGTGCTCTTCGTCTCGGCGAAACGAGCCGCCCTGGACGTGGTGAAGCGGCGTCTGGAGGAGGCGGAGCTGGGAGCGATGTGCCTCGACCTCCACGACAAGATGACGAACCGCCGCGAGTTCTACCAGGAGATCAAGCGGACGGTAGGGCGCGCGGTCGCGGTCAAAAACGAGGAGGAGCGGGTCGCCCGGCTTTCGGAGCTGCGGGAACGGCTCAACGCGCACAGCAAGGCGGTCAACGAGCCGCTCGCCGAGTTCGGCGCCACGCCGTTCGCGGCGATGGCGATCCTCGCGCGGCTGCCGAAGGAGACGGCCGAGGACCGCGAAGGCCGGCTGCCTTTCGAGTCGGTCCGCCACCTCAAGCACCGCGAGGTCCAGGCGGCGCTGCCGCTGGTCGGGGCCCTCCAGAGCCGAATCTCGGCGATCGGCACCCCCACCGAGAACCCCTACTGGGGCGCCGCGATCAGCTATCTCGATCCGTCGAAGCGCCTTGATCTGCAGGAGGACCTGGGCGGCGCGGCAAGAGCGCTCGAAAAAGCCGAGCGGTCGGTGGACGCGGCGGCGAAGGCGTTTCTGGTCCCGGCGCCAAAGGCGGCCGAGGACGTGCGGGTGCTGCGGCTCTGCGCCGAGCGCGCGCTCTCGGCGCCTCAGTTGGACGGCGTCGCCCTCAAGGCGGAGAGCTGGAAACAGGAGGAGCCGACCATCCGGGAAGTCGTGAACGCCCTCCGCATGCGGAGCGGCGTTCGGCGCAAGTTGGAGCACGAGGTCAGGGACTCGATCTGGCAGGCGGACCTCGCTTCGGTGGAATCCGCCTTTAACGCCCACGCGGGGCAGTGGTTCCGGTTCCTGTTCGGCGACTACCGGCGCGCGAGCAAGGCGCTCGAGCCGCACCTCAGCGAACAGGCGCCCCCAGACGCCCCCGCCCGGGCGCAGTTGGTACGGTTCGTCCGATCGGCCCAGGCCGCCGACGCGACCGTCGCCCGCCACGACGCCACGATGAGCCGGCTGTTCGGGGTGCAGTGGCGAGGCTCCGAGACCGATCCGGACGTGGTCGAAAGGCTCCTGGCCTGGGTGCTGGACCTGGTGGGGGACATCGAGCAAGGCCAGATGCCGCCCGGCCTGCTGGACTTCCTGACCGGCGCCCACAGCGGACAGGATCTGATGCCCCTCGTCGCCCAGGCGGAGCAGGCGACCGACCGTGCGATCGAGGCTTACGAAAGCGCCGCCGGTGGCCTCGCCTTCCCCACCGCGTCGCGCCGGTCGGAACCGCTGTCGGCCTTGCGGGAGCGCACGGCCCGGTGGCTCGGCGCTCTCGACGCGCTTCCCGCCTATCTCGCGTTCAGCGAGGCGAGGCGGCAGGTGGCGGAGAAGGGCCTTGGAGCGGTCGCCGAGGTCGGCGACCGATGGCCGCTGGCGTCCGAGCGCCTGCAGGACACGTTCCAGCGAAGCTACTACTCGGGCGTGGTCCGTGAGGCGATGCAGAGCCGTCCGGAGCTCCGAACGTTCGAGCGCGAAGGGCACGAGGCGACGATCGCCGAGTTCCAGAGCCTGGACGACTTCAAGCTGCGGTACAACCGGGCGCGCGTCCGCCTGGCGCACCACCGCGGCCTGCCCTCGTTCCACGACCCCAAGGGGAACCTCCTCCTGCTGAAGGTCCAGACGGAGCTGACCCGGCGCCACAAGCCGATCCGGTGGATCATGGCGCGCGCGGGAGAAGCGATCCAGAAGATCAAGCCCGTGTTCATGATGAGCCCGCTTTCGGTCGCCATCCACCTCCCGCCCGAGCTTCCCCCGTTCGACATGGTCGTGTTCGACGAAGCCTCGCAGATCCGGCCGGAGGACGCGCTCTCGGCGATCATGCGCGCGAGGCAGACGATCGTGGTCGGGGACACGCGGCAGATGCCTCCCACCAGCTTCTTCGACCGTGTGGCCGACGACGAGGAGATCGACGACGAGGACGCGAGCGACCTCGGGCAGACGGCGCGGCACCTGGAGAGCATCCTGAACCTGGTCAGCGCGGCCGTTTCGGGAAGGGAGAGGAGGCCGGATCTGCGCTGGCACTACCGAAGCCTCCACCCCGCGCTCATCCAGCCCTCGAACGAGATGTTCTACGACAACCGGCTGGTGGTCTTCCCCAGCGCGAAGGTCGAGCGGATCGGCGTCGTCTTCCACCACGACCCGACGACCGTCTACGAGGGGGGCGCGCGCCACCGCATCAACCGGAAGGAGGCCGAGCAGGTCGCGGACGCGGTGCTCCGGCACGTCCAGACCGCGCCGGAGGAAAGCCTGATGGTCGCGGCGATGAACAAGCCCCAGGCCGACCTGATCTACGACGAGGTCCAAAAGCGCGAGCGCCTGAACCCTGAGCCGTTCCGCGTCTACCGGGAGAGGCATCCCCACGAGCCGCTCGACGTGAAGAACCTGGAGAACGTCCAGGGAGACGAGCGGGACGTGGTCTTCATCTCCGTCACCTACGGCCGCGACGCGGGCGGCGTCATCCGCCAGCAGTTCGGACCGTTGCTCCGCGACGGCGGCGAACGGCGGCTCAACGTCCTCATCACCCGCGCCCGCAGACGGTGCGAGGTCTTCAGCAACCTCACGTCGGACCACCTCCGCGCCGAGGGGAGCGTCGGCGTCACCGCGCTCAAGCGCTATCTCCGCTTCGCCGAGTCGGGGCAGATCGACGTGGCGGCGCCGACGGGCGAAGAGGAGGAGTCGCCGTTCGAGGAGGAGGTCCGCGCCGAGCTTCGCGACCGAGGGTACCGCGTCGATCCCCAGGTGGGGACCGAGGGGTACCGGATCGACCTGGCCGTCTCCGACCCGGAGCTTCCCGGCCGGTACCTGCTCGGCATCGAGTGCGACGGCGCGACGTACCACAGCGCCCGGAGCGCCCGGGATCGGGACAAGCTCCGGCAGCGGGTGCTGGAGGCGAGGGGCTGGCGCATCCATCGGATCTGGTCGCACGACTGGTGGCAGGACCGCGAAGGCGAGATTCGCCGACTGGTCGCCGCGATCGAAGAGGCGGACGCGAACGAACCGGACCCGGAGCCGGAAGGAGAGCCGTCCGATTCCGTCGAAACGTTCGTCGAGGAGACTCCTCGCGAGGTGTCGCGCGACACCCGGCCCTACGTCGAAACCCCCGTCCTCAAGGGGGCGATCACCCCGGTCGAGCACGTCCACGAGATCATCCGGCAAGAAGGCCCGATCACGGAGGACCTGCTGCTGGCCCGCATCCGGTCGGCGAACGGGCTGGCGCGCGCGACCAAGGACCTCAAGGCCTGGCTCGCGAACCTGCTGTACCACGGAATATCCTCCGGCCGGATCGTTATGTCCGGAGACGCCTACCACACCCCGAACGCCCCCATCGACGTTCCGCGCGACTGGTCGACGCGGCCGGCGGGGGAGAGGAAAACGGAACTGGTCCCCGACATCGAGCTTCAGGCCGCCATCGTCTGCGTGGTCCGGGGCGCGTTCGGGGTCACCACCGACGCCGCCGTGAAGAGCGCCTACAACCTGCTGGGTTTCAAGCGCGTGACGGAGGAAGCCCTCGACCGCGGCCGAGAGACGGTCCGCCGCCTGCTCTCGGAGGGCAGGGTCGTCGAGAGAGACAACTCGCTGGTTCTGCCTTGAGCCTAGCGGCGCACGTAGGCGCCGATCGCCCGGTTGAGGGCCGTCCGCGCCTGCTGGACGTCCGCCACCGCCGCCGTCAGGTTCCGTTCCGCGGCAAAGAGCGAAGCCTGGGCGTCGGTGACCTCGAGGAACGTCCCGATGCCGCCCTCGTATCTCCCCTCGCTGATCCGAACCAGCTCCCGGGCGTTCGCGACCTGCTCCTGCGCCGTCGTCACCCGCTGCTCGGCGTGGAGCAAGTCGAGATAGGCGGTGCTGACCTCGGAAACGACCGTGTTCGAGGTCACGGTCAGTTGGGCGCGGGCCGCCTCTTCCTGGGCTCGGGCTTCACGCCTCCGCCCCGACGTCAAACCCGAGTCGCCGAACGGCCAGGTGAGGCTGACACCGATCGTGCCGGTTTGCGAGTCGAACGGCTGGTCCTGACCTCGGGTGCCGATGCCCGCCGTCAGGCCGACGCGTGGGGCGTTGGTCTTGTTCGCAACCGAAACCCCCAGGCGGGCGGCGTTGATCTGCTCGCGCTGGGCGAGGATCTCGGGACGCTGCTCCAGCGCGGTCGAGACCAGTCGTTCCAGTTCCAGCGCCGGAGCCGGTTCCGCCGTCGGCGAGGGGTTGATCGGCGTGCGGGGGTCGACGCCCATCGCGTTCGCCAGGGCCACGCGCGTGTCGGTTGCGAGGTTGCGAGCCGCGACGAGGGCGGAGACCGAGTCGGCGAGCGTGGTTCGCGCCCGCACCACGTCCCCGGGTGCGCCGAGGCCGACGTTCAGCCTCGCCTGGGCGAGGTCGAGCTGTCGCTGCCGGTTGCGGACGTTGTCCTGGCTGACCGTCAGAAGCTGCACCGCCTCGGCATAGGTCTGGAAGGTCTGACGGACCTGGAAGACGACCTGCTGCTCGGCGGTTCCGAGGTTTTGCGCCGAGACCCGCTCCAGAGCCTGCTGCTGCCGCACCTGGTCTCGGGTCCGCCCGAAGTCGAACAGAAGCTGGTTCACGGACAGGCCGGCGGTGAAGGAGTTCGTACTCCCTCCGCCTAACTGGGACGAAGCCGCGCCGCTCAGGCTCTCCTGCCGGGTGTAGCCGCCGGTGGCCGAGAACTGCGGAAGAAGCTGCGAGCGCGTCTGCTGGGTCCGCCCCCGCGCGGCTTCCACGTTCGCCGCCGCGACCGCCAGCGAGGCCTGGCTCCGCAGGGCGATCGCCACCGCCTCATCGGCGGTCAAGGGTTGGCCGAGCCGCTCGTCTTCGGGGACGAAGGAGGGCAGGTCGATCGGCGGGGGGACCGTGATGGGCGGCGTCTGCGGCTGGATGGGAGGCGTTTGGGCCAGGACGCAGCCGGGGGCCAGGGCGAGGATCAACAGCGCGGTTCTCATGGTCTCAATCAAGGCAACGGGACACGAAAGGCCGGTACCGCATCCTCATCCTAAGGCGTCTCCTCCTGGCCGGTCAGGGTCGGTTCGGGGGCGCGCTCCACCGCCGAAACCGTCGGCTCGACGAGGTCGGATCGGGAGAGGTCGCGGTGGCTCGGGTTGAAGCGCCGGGAGAGATCGTCGAAGAAGGTATAGACGACGGGGACGACGAACAGGGTCAGGATCGTCGAGGTGGCGAGCCCGCCGATGACGGCGGTCGCCAGGGGCGCGTACATCTCGGATCCGGCGCCCAGCCCCAAGGCGAGGGGCATCATTCCGAGACAGGCCGCCAGCGTCGTCATCAGGATCGGTCGCAGACGCGTCGGGCCCGCCGTGAGAATCGCCTCCTCGCGCGGCAGTCCCCTTCCCCGCAGCTGGTTCGTATAGTCCACCAGCAGGATGCCGTTCTTCACCACGATCCCGATGAGCATCAGCAGCCCGATGAAGGCGGTCAGGCCAAAGGCGCGGTCGGTGAGGAACAGGGCCAGAACGAGGCCGATCGCGCACAGGGGAACGGAGGTGAGGACCACCAGGGGGTAGATGAAGGACTCGAACTGGGACGCCAGGAGCATATAGATGAGGGCGATCGCGAGGAAGATCGCCACGCCCAGGCCGGAATACTCCTGGTCCCTCTGGATCTGCTCGGGGCCGAAGGCCCAGTACGTCCCCTGGGGGAGCTGCACCTTGTCCAGGGCTTTTTCGACGTCGGCCTTGACCTCGCTTTCGGGCCGGTCGGCGATCCGGCCACCCACGCCCATGTAGCGTTGGCGATTGATTCGCTGGATCTCGTTCGGGCCTGCGCCGACCACCGGCTTCGCGACCTGGCCCAGGAGCACGGGCGCTCCCCTCTTCTCGCTGCCGGCGACGGGGAGTTGGGAAAGCTCCTCGATGCTCTGCCGGAGGTTCCTCGGGACCTGGACGTAGATCGGATACTGGAAGCCGCGTTCCTGATAGTAGGTCGAGAGCTGCCCGGTCGTGCTGGAGGTGAGGGTTGTGGCGATGTCCTGGAAGGTGATCCCTAGTAGCTGCGCCTTCTCGCGGTCCACGTTCCACTGGAGCTCGGGCGTCGCCTCCTGGATCGAGACGTCCACGTTCTCGAGGCCCGGCACGTCGCTCATCGCCGCCTGGACCAGCTGGGCTGCGCCGGAGATCTGCTCCAGCGTCTGCCCATAGACGTTGACGCCGACGCTCTGCACGTTTCCGCCGAGCATGTTGGCGACGACGTCGAACGGCGACACCTGGGCGCGCACGCCGGGGATCTGCGAGAGCCTCGCTTGAAGCCGCTTCACGACATCCTCGGTGCGGGAGGCCCGCTCGTCCTTCAGGCGCACCGTCGCTCCCCCCTCGTGCCCGGCTCCGCCGCCTCCGCCGCGCAGTCCGACGCCCGTCCCCGCACCGGCGATGACGGTCTCGACGTCCGGATCCGCCATCAGGATCTTCTCGACCTGGCGCATCACCTGGTCGGTCTTCTCGACCGCGGTCGAGATCGGCAGGCGGACGCGCACGTTCAGGTTGCCGCTGTCGGTGGCGGGAAGCTGTTCGCTCCCGACGCTCGGCCAAAGCCACCAGGCGAAGAGGACGGTCGACAGCGCTCCGACCACCACGACGTATCGCCGATGGAGCGCCCATTCCAGGTTCCGCCGGTAGGCGGCATCCATCGAGTGCAGGAACCCGCCGATCCGGTCGAAGACCCGCGTCAGCGGCCCGGGCCTATGGCCGAACTGCGCCCGAAGCTCGGGGTGCGCCTCCTCGATGACCTCGCTCTCCTTCACCATGCGCGAGGCGAGCATCGGCACGACCGTGGTGGCGTCCAGCAGCGAGATCGCCAGCGAGAAGACCACGACCAGGGCGAACTGCGTGAACATCTGGCCTGTCTGCCCCTGGATCAGGAGCAGCGGCATGAACACGATCATGACGGTGAAGGTCGAGGCGAACACGGCCGAGAGAATCTCCTGCGTGCCGCTAACCGCCGCCTCGGCGGAGCGCTTCCGGTCGCGCTCGATGTGCCGGTAGATGTTCTCGAGCACGACGATCGCGTCGTCCACGATCAGGCCGGTCGCCAGCGCGAGGCCGCTCAACGAAAGGGTGTTGAGGGTAAAGCCGCAGAAGTAGAGCAGCGAGAAAGTCGAGATGATCGAGATCGGGATCGACAGGGCGACCACGAAGGTGCTTCGAAGGTTGCGAAGAAAGAAGGTGATGATCAGGATCGCGAGGATCCCACCGATGACCGCCGTCTCCTGAAGGTCGAGGATCGACTTGGAGATGAACTGCGACTGGTCGTAGGACATCCGGAACTTCAGGTTCGGATAGCGCTTCTGGATCTCCTCGACCTGCTTCTTGACGTTCTCGCCGGTCTCGACCGTGTTGGCGTCGCTCTGCTTCACGATCGCGACGTTCAGCGCGGGCTCTCCGTTCATCCGCGTGTAGGAGCGGATGTCCTGGCTGGCGTCGCGGACGTTCGCGACCTGGTCGAGCGTCACCAGTTGTCCGTTGACGTTTCGGATCGGCACCTTTCGAAGGTCGTCGAGGCTCTGGAAGTAGCCGATGCTGCGGATGGAGTACTCGGTTCGGCTTTCCTGCGCCATGCCTGCCGGCGCGCTCATGTTCTCCTGCCGGATCCGGCTCGAGATGTCGGCGACCGACAGGCCGAACGCGCGGAGCTTCTCCGGATCGACGTCCACCATGATCGCCCGGTCCTGGCCGCCGGAGACGTTGACCGCGGCCACGCCGCCCGCCGACTCGATCATCGGGCTGATCTCGTTGATCAGCTGGTCGCGGAGCTTGATCAGGTTGTCGTCGCCGCCCGAGACGCCGTACACGAGGATCGGCATCGAGCTCGGGTCGAATTTAAAGACGCTCGGCTCGGAGATCGTGTCGTCCCCTCGCGGGAAGCGCCCCTTCGCGCGCTGCACCGCCTGCATGACGTCGATGGACGCCTCGTCCACGTCCACCCCGTACTTGAACTGCACGCGCACGAAGGCGCTGCCGAGCCTCGAGGTCGATTGGACCCGCTCCAACCCTTTGATGGTCGAAACCGCCTGCTCCAACGGGCGGGTGATCTGCGACTCCATCTCCTCGGGCGACGTGTTGGGCCAGCCGACGCTGATCGCGACGGTAGGGATGTCGACCCGCGGGAGGAGGTCGATCGGGAGGCGCATCAGGCAGACGAAACCGAGCAGGACGAGCGAGGCGATGCGCATCGTCACCGCGACCGGTCTTGTTACCGAAAATTTGCCGATGTTCACTGGGATCTTCTGCCCTGGCCTTCCCGATTGGGACCGCCCTGTCCGGGTTGCCGCACCGTCTGCCCGTCTCGCACCGGCGACACGGACATTGTCACGACCTTCTCGCCCGGCTTGACGCCGGAGCGGATCTGCACGTACTTGTCGTCGGAGACGCCGAGTTCGACCGTCCGGTTCTCGGCCTTCATCTCCTGGTCGATCACGGTGACGGTGCTGCCCATGTCGGTGGTGCGGACCGCCTCCCGGGGAACCGCGACCTCCGCCGGGGTGCGGCCGGTTTCGAAGGCGACCCGGGCGTACATGCCCGGTTTCAGCAGCTTGCCCGGATTCCCCAATCGGAGCCGGATCGCAAACTGCCGGCTTTGGAGGTTCGCGGCGGGGTTGATGTTGCTGA
>DASWVS010000528.1:0-7296 GCA_036401135.1 Fimbriimonas sp. | reverse complement strand
CGCTATCCGGTCGTAATCCTGGAGGGCAACACCAACGAACTCGGAGTCCGCGCCGGGCTCGAGGGGGGCGAGATGCTCCGGTTTCCGGCGTTCAAGGGACGCTACACGGCGCTTTGCGAGTTGAAGCCGGGCAAGAACTACGTCGTGGTCAAGGCGGGCGCGAACCTCGTGAAGCTTCTGCTCGAGTACAAGCCGATGAAGACTCCTTACCGGGTCCAGGCGGTTTGGACGAGAGCGAGCGACGAGGAGGGCACCCCCGCCCACATCCTTCCCCACGGCGACTACCGGGCCAAGCTCGACGTGGCGATGAAGCTGATGCAGGCGTTCACCGCCGAAGCGATGGACGCGGCGGGCTATGGGCGAAAGACCTTCCCGCTCGAGTTCGACTCCCAGGGAAAGGTGGTCGTGCACGTCCTGAAGCTCTCGAAGACGGGCAAGGAGATGCGGGCGATGGAGGGGGGGCAATCCTGGTCGACCATCTACCAGGCGCTCGAGAAGCAGATCCCCGGGCCCACGAACAAGTGGGTTTCGATCAACGCCTTCACTGGCTATGACGCGGCGGCGGCGAAGTGGGCCGGCCACTATGCCCTTGGCGGCGGGCAGCTCGCCGCTTTCGGAGGCGGCAACGTCGCCTACTGGCCCGACTCGCTGAGCCTGGTGGCGAAGACCCTTGCCAATCGCGAGCGGATCGACCCGAAGAAGAACTTCGAGGACAGCCGGTTCCGCGAGACCGTCTGGGCGAACGTCTCGACCGCTCTGGGGGCGACGCTGCACGAGCTTGGGCATACCTTCGGACTTCCGCACTCGCCCGATCCCCAGAGCGTCATGTCGCGGGGATTCGACTACTTCAACCGAAGCTTCATGGCATACGAGCCGCCCTACAAGGGCAATGACAAGGAGATGCCGGTTCAACCGAATCAACGGACGAAGTGGGATCCGTTCTTCGCCGCCCGCCTCAACTGGAATCCCTGGTTCCAGCCGGATGTGAACCGGCGCGTCGAATCGACTCCGCCCTCGATCCAAATCCAGGAAGATGAAGTGACGGTCAAGTCGCAGGCCGGCCTCCGCGTCGTGGGGGCGGACCGGGACGACACCCCCGCCTTTTGGCAGAACCACCGCGACCGGCCGGTTTCCGAAGTTCGGCTGGACCGGAAAGAGCTGCTCGAGAAGATGGGGGGAAAGGAGTTTAGGATCAGCGCGGTGGACAGCGACGGCAACCAAACCACCATCGACGTGAAGCCGTAGAGGCCCGGGAGTCGCAGACAGCGGCTGGTACCATCAGACGTGCCACCGACCACCTTCGGGCGAACCAACCGGGTCCTGCCTGCCGTCTGGCTCCAGTTGGCGCAACCTGACGGCGCCGCGCCCAACGCCTACGAGGATCTGGCGGCGTCGGCGTTGGCGTCGGGGGCGCCGATCGACCTGACAACCGGCCCGGCGCTGTGGGGCGGCTTCATGCGTGGCACCGACGCCTTCCTGACGATAGCCGGAAACCGCGACTACGAGCGTGCGACCGACGACCGCCACTCCGCCGACCTGGTGTCGGCGCACCTGCTCGAATCCCTCAGCGCCATCGGTCGCGAGTCCTGGGACATCTATTTCCTCCGTGTCCGCCAGGCGGTCGAGGAGTATCAGATCTCGGGGGCTCTCGAAGCGCTCGAAATGGCGAAGCAGGAGGGGCACGTCCGCTACCTCGGCCTCCTCTGCGACGGCCCCGCACTGGCGACCCTGGGGATGTGGCAGTTCCACGATGCGTTCGAAGCGCTGCTGGTGAAGGATCAGGACGGCTTTGACACCCTTTCTCCCATGGCAAAGAGCCGGAGGGTGGGGGTTGTTCGCGCCGAAGGCGTGGCCGGCGGAGACGGACCGACCCTCATCACCGTCCGATCGGCGGAGGACGTCCGTCGCGCGACGAGGTCGCATCGAGATGTCTGAGGACCTCTTCCTCTCGTCGATCATCCTCGTCTGCGCCGTGATGGTGGTCTTCAACATCGTCCAGGCGAAGCGCCGAGGTCCCAGCGCCTACCTGCTCGCGATGGCTTTTCTCGCCTTCGGCGCGACGCTCTACGCCTACCAGAAGGGCGCGTCCCAGGTTTGGCTCACCTTGGGAGGCGTTGTCGTAGCTCTGCTGCTCGGTGCCGACTTCTTCTACCGAACCTCCCAACCGAAATGACTCTCTACCGAAACTTCACCGACGCCCTCACGGGCGAACGAACGTCCGTGCTGGAGACCGAAGGCATGATCGTCGAGCGTGGGGACCTGCCGGAGGTTCCGAACGCTGAGGTCGTGGACTTGGCGGGAAAATGGGTGTTGCCCTCCTTCGTCGACGCCCACTGCCATATCCTGCCGATGGGGCTCGACCTTCAGAAGCTCCACCTGGGCAACTGTTCGAACCATCGGGATGTTCTGGACGCCCTCTCCGCTCGCCACCGCGAACAGCCGGACGGCTGGCTGCTCGCCGTTCACTACGACCAGACGAAGTATGAGGGCATCCACCTCGTCCGCGATCAGCTGGATGCCATCAGCGCCGACCGTCCGATCCTGCTCCGGCACGTCAGCGGTCACGCGAGCGTCGCCAACTCGGCGGCGCTGCGAGCCGCCAAAGTGGACGAATCGACGACGAACCCCGAGGGAGGGACCTTCGAACGCGATCAGGAAGGACGGCTGAACGGCGTCCTACTCGAACATGCCCACGAGCGGGTCTCGGCCGCCGTCCCCAACCCCACCCTCGACGAGATGGTCGACGCGATCCTCAGGGCGGGCGAGCGAATGAGGTCCTGGAACATCGCCGGCGCGTGCGACATGATGACCGGCCGATTCGACCTCGAACTCGAGCTTCAGGCGTACGAGATCGCCGCCCAAAAGGGTTGCCCGGTCGAAACGAGGCTCTACGTCCAGTGGAAAACCGTGTTCGGGCCTCGGGGCATCGGCGCGGACGAGCTGCGGGCGCGGTCGAGCCGAGTCGGCGGGATCAAGATCTTCGCCGACGGCGCGATCGGTTCGGCCACGGCGGCTATCTATGGCCGCTATACCGGAGCGACGGCCCAAGGGCCTTACCTCTCGCGTCGAAGCCGGCCGGCGCCCGCGCCCGAAGGGGTCGAGGTGAGCGGACAACTGATCTACGCACCCGAAAGGCTCCAGGAGATGGTTCGGAAGGCGCATGACGCCGGCTTCCAGGTGGCGACCCACTCCATCGGCGACTATTCGACCGACCTCGTTATGGATGCCTATGAGGCGACGGGCGAGCCCCAGCGGCATCGCATCGAGCACTCGATGCTGCTCAGCGACGCGCAGATCGAGCGGCTCGCGCGGTTGGGCTCGGCGGTGACCTTCCAACCGGAGTTCCTTCTCCGATTCGGGCACAGCTACCTGAGGCAGTTGGGACCCGAGCGGACGGCGCGCCTGAAACGGACGCGGAGCCTTCTGGACGCTGGCATTCCGCTCGCCTTCAGTTCGGACCAACCCATCGTGAACGGGAACCCGGTCGACGGCATCGCCACCGCCGTTCATCGTCCGGAAGCGTTCGATCCCGCGGAGAACTGCACGATGCGCGAAGCGCTCGCCCTCTACACCCGCGAGGCCGCGCGCCTGGGAAGCTTGGGGGGCGTCCTTGGGACCTTGGTCCCGGGCAAATTGGCAAGACTACAGGTTTTCGATGCTGATCCTACACGTAAAGATTGCCTATTTTGACGATTGACGCCATGAATGACGAACGATGAAACGCGCTCCAATCGACGACCGTCAAAAGAGATGACGCATATCCTCCTTCCCTCGAAACAGGGAAGTCCACGGTCCAGCACACCGCGGAACCCAGAGAGCCCTCGCCGAAAGACGGGGGCTCCTCTTTTTTGCTCAGGGCTGCCGTGGCGCGGGATCGGCGGCGTTGAGATGCTTGATCGCCTCTCCCAGGTTGATCCGCGACTCGGTCAACGAGTCCTCGCTGCCGGTGTCGAGGAAGTCTTGAAGGTCCAGAAGGCTCTGGCTCAACAGGCGGCTGCCCAGCAACCGTCGCTCGTGCGAGGCTTTCATCTCGGCGGGCACCTCGATCGAGGTCATGAAGGCTGCTCTCGATCGCGCCTGTCGTTCCAGCCGCTCCAGTTCCTCGCGAACCGCGTCGTCCTTCGGACGGACCAACGCCCTCTGAAGAAGCGACCTCTGGTCGTCCGAAGCCTGCTTGAGCGCACCTCGGAGCGCGTTGACGGCAAGGCCATAGCGCCGAAAAACCCGGTCCGTATCGGGCTGGGGCTCCAGCTTTCTGCACTCGGCGAGGTCCTGCTCCACTCCCTCGGTCCCTCCCAGCAGAGAACGGCAGAGCGCGCGTCTGTAATAGGCGTCCGCGCTGGGCTCGATCTTAATGACGGCGTCGAGATGCTCGATCGCCTTGTCGCTGCTGCCCTCTTCGAGACTGATCTCCGCGAGCATGATCCTGGTCGAGATGCCGTTCGGGTCCCGGGCGATCGCTTCGTTGAGATCCTGCCGGGCTTCGTCGCTGCTGCCGGCGCGCAGCCACGATCGCGCGGCAAGAATCCTCAGTTCGGCTTTATCGGGAAAAAGGCCGGATGCTCGTCGCGCCTCGTCGGCCGCCAGCTTGGCGTCGTGCCCCATCAGCGCTTCGATCAGCATCGTGCGGCGCTCGTAGTCCATCGGCTCCTGATCGACCGCGTCCTTGAGCCGAAGAATGGCCTCGTTCCGGCGTTTGGCAAGGATCAGCCCCGAGACGTCTTTCTTCAATTGGGAGTTGTCGACCGGACCTTTGGCCGTCGGCGTTGCGGGAGGCGTATCCACCCGCGTAGGCAGCGTCACGGTCGGCGGCTGCTGGCCCTGGGCGATCACCGGGGTCTGAGCCTTCGGCATCGCAACCAGGCCCTTGAAGGGCTTTGTCGACAGGAGGATCATCCAGGTACGCGCGAGCGAGCGCCCCGCATCGGTGTCGCTGTGTTCGCCGCCGATGGAAACTGCGAGGGTCTTTTCGTCCTTCCAGATCTCGCGACGGCCTTGGAAGACCTTCACCGTTCCCTTTGCGTTCGCCCCTTCGCGAACCCCTCGGATCCAGATCGTGTACGCGGCGTTCAGCTTCGAAGCCACACCGAGGGCCTGATCGAGGCTCGGCGCCTCGGGAACCCCTGCCAAAGTGCCGTCGAGCACGGCGGTCCGAAAGATCGGGTCACCCATGCCCCAAACCACGGCGCTCCCGAGCCCGCTGGCGTCCAACTCCTGCGCCAGGTAGTCGAGGACGTAGACGTTCGGATCGACGTCCTCCTTCACCGGTTCGCGCTGCTGGACGATAAGGATGCGCGGAGGTTCCGCCCCCCAGACGATCGAAACAAGGCAAGCGGCAACGCCGAGGCTCAGGCTTCGAGCACGGTTCATCAGCTGCCTTGGAGCACCCGCAGCGCCTGTCGGCATGATTCGGCGACCATCTGGAGCCGATCCTTATCCGACCGTCCCCCTGCGATCGCCGCTTCTGCGGCGTTCAAAGCGCGTTGATAGGCGGCGGAGGCGTCGCCCGTCCGACCGAGCCTCTCGTAGGTCTGCCCGAGCCGCTGGTTGATGGAAATCGAGTCGCCCCCGCTTCCCAACGCCTTCTCGTATGCGGACGCGGCGCCCTGGTAGTTACCGAGCTGGTACTGCTGGCGGGCCACTCGAACCAGCGCCTCCACACCGGTGGCGCTGCCTACCGTCGAGGTCGCTCCGGCCGGCTTGCCGCCCTTCCGGACGTCGATCTCGATGAGTCCGGGATCTTCCTGGACGGGCTGGGAAGCCTGCATTCCGGAAGAGGAGCGCTCCACCGACGGATCTTCGTCCGCACCCTTCTTCGCCGGAGGCAGCGTGGGCGAGCTCTGCTTGCCGATCGCTCCCTCTGGAAGCGGAGGCTGGACCGGACGGACGTCAAGATCGGACGTGTCGATCCCTTCGGAAGGCCCTGGGAGCGGACCTCGCGGAGCAGGCGGAAGAGAGGTCTCGTTGCTGGGAGCGGTCCGAGGCGGGGCTGTGGGAGGTTGGGCGGCGTCGTTTGGCGCCGGAGGTTGGGAAGCGGACGGCTGCGCCGCACCCCCCGCCGGTTCGGCGGCCGTCTTGGGATCGACGAACTCGGCCTGGTCGCCGGCGGTCGGCTTCTCCTGGGCGGCGGCGACGATGTCCGTCGGCTGGGGCTGGGGAGCCCGAGAGCGTGCGAAAAGCGCCGTGACGGAGACAACCAGAACCACCGCCGCCACCGCCCCGATCGTCGCGAGCCGGCGGTCGGGGCTGGGGGACTGGGAACCGAGTACCAGCGCGTTCCTCAGCTGGTTCAGACGGATCTTGTCGAGGGTCGATTCCGGGTTGAGATAGACGATCTGCTCGTAGCACTCGATCGCCTCGGCGACGTGGCCGTTGTGGGCGTAGCAGTCGCCCTTCAGGGCGAGGGCCGACACCGAGGAAGGGTTCGTGGCGACGGCCGTCTCGGCGATGTCCATCGCCTCGTCCGTCTTCCCGGCGTTGAAAAGGCCCACCCCTTCGGCGATCAGCGCTTCGAGCTTGATCTCGGCCTGCTTCAACTCGTCGTCGGGCAGGGGGGTCCCACACTTCTTACAGAACGTACTGTCTAGGCTGTTGGCGGTGGCGCAGTGCTTGCACGAAACCATTCGACGCGTATCTCCTTCCGGTCCGCGGTGCTGGACTTCTCTTCAAGTCCTACGCCCGCGAAACAGGAACCGGACGCTTTTACAAGTCCTCTTGGGCTGCATTGTACCAAACCCTCAATGCCGCCCCCGACGGACCTCGTTGCGGTAAACATCGCTCAGTCCGTTGTACGGGTAGACGTGGCGAGACCGGGCAAGTTTCTTGAGCACCTGGAGAAAAATCTGCCTGGCGCCCTGTTTCGTGTGCCCTCGCAACCGACCGATGTGCTCGAAACGAAGCCCTTGGACGCGAAGCCAGAACACCTCGCTCTGGCACCGGGTCAGCTTGGCCCGCTCATAGATCTCCAGGCACTCGCTTTCGACGAGATACTCCTCCCCGTGGCCGGCGGCGGCAAGGATGTGGGCGAAGTCCGACATTCGAATGGCATCGAGCCGGCATTTGGCGAGGAGCTTCTCCTCGGTGTGGCAGGGGGCGCTGCTGTCCTCTTCGGCGAGGGACAGAAGCGCGTCGGCGACGAATGATAAATCCTCTTTGGTCATAGCGCGCAGCACCATCTACATAGTAGACACGTTTCTACTATAAGAGTGGCCGAAACGCGAATTTGTCAACCAAGTCGGGGCCTGTTATTTTTGCCGGATCGCTCTTTTCCCAGCCGGAAGCAGAAGGCATCCCCGA
>DASWVS010000527.1:0-3505 GCA_036401135.1 Fimbriimonas sp. | reverse complement strand
AAGCTCCTCCCGCGGAAAATTGTCGCTTCCGAGCATGAGCGGCCACACGTCGACGAACGAGGTGTCCTTCTGCGAGTCGCAGAACTCCCGGATCCACCGGTTCCCGGCGATGAACTTCGCCCGGAGGTGGTACCGGCTCGGGCTCGGCTTCATCGAAACGTAGACGATCGGCACCGAGGGCAGCCGGTCCCGGATCAGGCCGTGCAGCGCCTCGAACCGCTCCGCCACTTTGTATGCCGGCAGCGAGGGATCGCCCGCCAGGTCGTTCTCGCCGCAGTACACGACCACCTTTCGCGGCGCGTAAGGCGTGACGATCCGGTCGAGGTGCTGGATCAGATGCGGGAGTTGAGAGCCGCCGAACGCCCGATTCAGCAGCGGCACGCCCGGGAACCGCGCCTGCACGTCCTCCCACATCGTGAACGACGAGCTGCCGATGAACAGGACCTGACCCTGAGCCGGCGGGTTCGCCCGATCGAGTTCCGCGAAACGGGCGACGTCCTCGGCGAAAGGCGCGGCCGCCGCGCCCTGAAGGACGCCGGCGAAGAGGAGAGCTTTCGCAAATATCATGGTTACTCCGTGGGATAGGTCATTTCGATCGGCACCACCCATTTTCCGAATTGCTCTTCCGTGACGTGTCCCAGCGCCAAGGCAGCCTCCTTGAGGGTCAGGCCCTCCTTATGGGCTTTCTTCGCGATCGCCGCCGCCTTGTCGTAGCCGATGTGCCGGTTCAGGGCGGTGACCTGCATCAGATTCGAGGCCAGGTTGGCCTCGATCTTCTCTCGGTTCGGCGCGAGCCCTGCCGCGCAGTTGTCGTTGAACGCGACGCACGTATCCCCCAAGAGCTGGATCGACGACAGCACGTTATGCACCATCACCGGCTTAAACACGTTCAGCTGGAAGTTGCCCTGCGAGCCGCCGAACGCCACGGCCGCGTCGTTGCCGAACACCTGTATCGCCACCATCGTCATCGCCTCGCTCTGGGTCGGGTTCACCTTGCCCGGCATGATCGAGCTTCCCGGCTCGTTCTCGGGGATCGTGATCTCGCCGATGCCGTTGCGGGGTCCGCTCGCCAGCCACCGCACGTCGTTGGCGATCTTCATCAGCGCGCCCGCCAGGGTCCGAAGCGCAGCCGAGGTCGAGACGAGCGCATCATGGGCCGCCAGGGCGGCGAACTTGTTCGCTGCCGAAACGAACGGGAAGCCTGTCTCTTTCGCGAAGTACTCCGCCGCGAGATCGCCGAACTCTGGGTGCGCGTTCAGGCCGGTGCCGACGGCCGTCCCGCCGATCGCAAGGTCGTACAGCCCCTTTTCCGCGTTCCGCACCTCCCCGAGGCAGAAGTCGATCTGCGCCACCCAGGCTCCGACCTCCTGCCCCAGCGTGATCGGGGTCGCATCCTGCAGGTGCGTGCGCCCGACTTTGACGATTTCCCTGAACTCCTCCGACTTCGCCGCCAGCGTATCCCGCAGGACCTGCACCTTCGGATAAAGCTGCCGATGGAGCTCCTCCACCACCGCGATATGCATCGCCGTCGGGAACGTGTCGTTGCTGCTTTGGCCGCGGTTGACGTGATCGTTCGGGTGGACCGGATTCTTGCTGCCCATCGCCCCACCCGCGATCTCGATCGCCCGGTTCGAGATCACCTCGTTGGCGTTCATGTTGCTCTGGGTCCCCGAACCGGTCTGGAAGACCACCAGCGGGAAGTGCTCGTCGAGCTTGCCGTCGATCACCTCTTGCGCCGCCTGCACGATCAGGTCGGCAACCTCCGGAGGCAGCTGGCCCAGGTCCTTGTTCGCCAGTGCGGCTCCTTTCTTGAGGATGCCCATCGCCCTTACGATCGACGGGAGCATCTTGTACCGCTCCTGGCCGATCGGGAAGTTCTGGATCGAGCGCTGCGTCTGCGCGCCCCAGTACCGCGACGATTCGACGGGGACCTCGCCCATCGTGTCCTTTTCGATTCGGGTTGCCATGTTCTCTTACGAGATTACTCGGTGGGGGTGTGCTGGGCGAATCATGGCTCTGGGATTACGGCTTGGCAATCGCTGTTCGATCGCTCCCGGCAATGTAAGCCAAGGTCGAGCCAGGCAGAGCGCGCTGCCGGGCGCTACTGCAGCTTCCCGGCGAAGTAGCTGTCGTAGGCGCCCAGGTCGAGGAGCCCGTGGCCGGAGAGATTGAACAGGATCACCCGCTCCTTCCCTTCCTCCTTCGCCTTGAGCGCCTCTTCGATCGCGCCCTTGATCGCGTGCGACGACTCCGGCGCCGGGATGATTCCCTCCGCTCTCGCAAACTGGACCGCGGCCTCGAAAACCGGAACCTGATCGTAGGCCACCGCTTCGATGAATCCCTCGTGCTTCAGCTGCGAGACCAAAGGCGACATGCCGTGATACCGGAGACCGCCGGCGTGGATTCCGGGCGGGATGAAGTCATGCCCCAGCGTGTACATCTTGAACAGCGGCGTCATCATCGCCGTGTCGCCGAAGTCGTAGCGGTATTCCCCCTGCGTCAGCGACGGGCAGGAAGCCGGCTCGACCCCGAGCAGGCGGACCTCCTTGCCGGCGAACTTGTCGGCGAGGAACGGGAAGGCCAGTCCGGCGAAGTTGGAGCCGCCGCCGGTGCATCCGATCACGACGTCCGGGTAATCGCCCGCGATCGCCATCTGCTTCTTGGATTCGAGGCCGATGATCGTCTGGTGGAGGCAGACGTGGTTCGTCACCGAACCCAGGGTGTACTTCACCCCTTCGTGGGTCACGGTGTCCTCGATCGCCTCCGAGATCGCGATTCCCAGCGATCCCGGCCCTTCCGGGTCCTCGGCGTGCGTCTTGCGCCCGAAAGCGGTGTGCTGCGACGGGCTCGCATAGATCTTCGCCCCGTAGGCGTGCATCATCGACCGACGGTACGGCTTCTGGTGGTAGCTCACCTTGACCATGTACACCGTGCACTCGAGCCCGAAGTACGACGCCGCCAGCGCCATCGAGCAGCCCCACTGCCCCGCGCCCGTTTCAGTGGCGACCCGGGTCACTCCCGCGCGCTTGTTGTAGTAGGCCTGGGCGAGCGCCGTGTTCAGCTTGTGGCTGCCGACTGGACTCGTGCCCTCGAACTTGTAGTAGATCCTCGCCGGAGTTCCCAGGGCCTCCTCCAACCGGACCGCCCGGTACAGGGGGCTCGGACGCCACTGGCCCATGCATTCGCGAACCTCGTCGGGGATCGCGATCCACCGCTGCCCCGACACCTCCTGCTCGATGATCTCGTCCGGGAAGATCGCCTTGAGATCATCCGGTCCGGCAGGCTGCTTCGTCCCCGGATGGATCGGCGGCTCCGGCGGGTTCGGCATGTCGGCGACGACGTTGTACCATTCCGTGGGGATGTCGGACTGCTGGAGAATGAACTGGCGTTGCATGATGGCTGTCCCTAGGCTAACCCACCGATCCGCGGATTTGCGAGTCGTGAGAAATGATGACGATATTCGGGCATCATTCCGTCGTCAGCAGATTTCTGCCCAGCTGCTCCT
>DASWVS010000526.1:0-5068 GCA_036401135.1 Fimbriimonas sp. | reverse complement strand
CTGGCGCGGACGCTTCTCGAGCGGAAATGGGCGAACGCGGCGTCGACGGGAGCCGAGATCGTGGCCATGGGCAACCCGGGGTGCCACGCCTGGATCGCCCAGGCCGCGCGCGAGCATGGCGGGCGCGTGAAGGTCCTGCATACGATGGAGTTGCTCGAGGCTTCGTTCGTGGGGTTGGAGCCGTTCGGCTGAAGCCGACGGCACGGGGGCGCAGTCGCCGCCCGGTGGGGCGGCGCTACATATTCGTCTGCGCTGCGTAGAACACAATGCATGTCCACCCACACCGAGATGAAGCCGCTAGTCGATATCCAGAGTTCGCGCGACGAGAGGAACATTCCCATCGATCGCGTCGGCGTTCGGAATGTGAAGTACCCGATGATCCTGCGGATGTGCTGCGGAGAGAGCCAGCAGACGGTGGGGAATTTCACCCTGACCGTCGACCTGCCGCATGACTACAAGGGGACGCACATGAGCCGGTTCCTCGAGGTTCTCAGCGTGCACAACCACGACATCAGCGCCGAAACCATCCCGGAGATCCTGGGGCTCCTTCGCGAAAAGCTCCACTCGGATACCGCCCACCTCGACGTGCTCTTCACCCTCTTCCGCGAGAAGGCGGCGCCGGTGACGGGAAAGGTCGGGATGATGGGCTACGAGTGCGGGTTCTTCGCCACCCAAGGCCCGTCGGGCGACGACATGGTCCTGTTCCTGAACGTTCCGGTGACGACGCTCTGCCCGTGCAGCAAAGAGATCTCCGCCTTCGGCGCCCACAACCAACGCGGATACGTGAAGGTTCGCGTGCGCCCGAAGGGGTTCATTTGGCTCGAAGAGATCATCGACATGATCGAGGCCGCCGGGTCCGCGCCGCTGTTCCCCGTGCTCAAGCGCCCGGACGAGAAGTACGTGACGGAGCTCGCGTATGAAACGCCGAGGTTCGTCGAGGACATGGTGCGCGAGGTTTCGGTAGCGTTCGACAAAGAAGACCGGATTGTGAGCTACGAGATCGAGGTCGAAAACCACGAGTCGATCCACGACCACAACGCCTACGCCTACGTAAGCCGGACCAAAGCCTGACGAATCGACGTTGCCGGGATTATCCTCCAGGGAACGGCGGAGTGACCTAACCATCACCCCATACTCCCGCGCGAGGATGCCGCGTAACTCTCTGTCACCTGCCCCGTCCTTACAATGTGCTGACCGCCCTCCTTGCCCTCTCCTGCCAGATCCCTTTGCCTCCGCTCTCGCCGGCGGAGTCCTTGGACGGTTTGCAGGACTGGCTGGTCGGACGATGGAGAACGAGCGCGTCCGAGCAGAGAGGGTGGCAGGGCCTTGGGTTCGACGACTCGAAGTGGATCCAGCCGAAGCAGATCCCCATGGTCGACAACGGTGTCGTTTTCGATCACAACGGCGGCCGGTGGCCCGAGCCTCCCGGCATCCAGTTCGCCTTCCAGCATTTCTGGCACCCTTTCGCGACCCAGGAGGGGAAGCGCACCTTCTACCGGCGCACCTTCGCGATCCCGGCGGACTTTACCGCCTGCTCCACCTACCTCTCGGTCGACGACACGTACGAGCTGTACGTCAACGGCAGGCTCCTCGGGAAAGGACAGGACCTCGTCGCAACCATTCGGGAGTTCCCGATCGGGCCCTTGCTTCGGCAAGGCAACAACGTGCTCGCGCTCTCGGCGACCAATACCGGAGCCTCGAAGGGCGTTCGTTCATGGACCGACCTGCACCTGTCGTTCCCGTCTCGGCCAGGCCAACCCCTCGCCTGGCGTTGCTCCCGCGATCCGGGGCCGCGCTGGTCTGAGCCCGACGCCCCCGACGCGCGTCCCGGCAAGCCGCTCTCCTGGAAGGTCCCCGTTATCCTCCGCGCCGACGAAGCGGTGAGAACCGGGATCGGCTCGGCGCCGATGTGGATCGACCGCAACTTCGGGCCGCAGGAAGCCGTGTACTTTCGGTTGCCGCTCTATCTCGACGGAATCCCGAGCCAAGGCAACCTTCGGATCTCGGCCGACAACGGCTATGAGGTTTGGGTAAACGGCAAGCTGATGGGTCAGTACCGCGGCGAGAAACCGGACGTGGTGTCCGACGTCGATATCCAAGCCGCTCTCCACCGTGGCGCGAACACGATCGGCGTGAAGGCGACGAACTTCGGCGGACCGGCCTCGCTGACGGTTCTTCCGAGCGTCAAGTTGAGCCTATGACGCGAGCGCTTCCGGTGCGCCTGCCCGTCGGCCCGCCCATTCCGCAAGCCTTTGGCCGAGCAGCCGGCAGACCGCCTTCTCCTCCGCCCGGTCCGGCGGGCCGGCGACCACCGCCCCGTAGTGGGAGGTGTGGCGCTCCGCCGCGTAATGGGTGACGCCGAAAACGAGGAAGCCAAAGTTCACCAGGACCAGCAGCGTCGAGAGGCAAGCCATCTCCGTCCCGCCTCCCCAGCCGTAGGAGTTGGCGAAGGCACAGCCGACCTTGCCGTCCAGCTTCTGCCACGAGTCGAGCATCGTCTCGTCCCAGAACCGCTTCATCTTCCAAGACAGCACGCCCATGTGCGTCGGGGTTCCGACGGCGATCCCGTCGCACCAGAGGACGTCTGCCGGAGTCGCCTGATCGATATGGAGCAGCCGAACCTCGGTTCCCTCGACGCCCCTGGCGCCGTCTGCGATCAGCTCGGCCATCGCGGCCGTGTTTCCGGTCGTGGTGTCGTAGAGGACGAGGATTTTGTTCATCGGGGGTGTCGCTTCCTGGAGGCGGTGAGCGTCGAGTCTGCCTGCCCGGCAACCCGACGGGACATAAGGGCGAGTGCGGCGGGAGACGTCAGGCAAGAGGTATAGGTGGCGCCCGGATGGATGCCGAGTTTTGGATCGATGGCCACGGTGACGAACGCCCAGATCCAGGGCACTAACACCAGGGCGGCTGCGAGGATGAGAAGAAGGTTCACGACCGGTTTTATTTCTGCACGACGACGGTGAACCGGCGTCCGCCGAGGTGGTTCTGGCCGTTCATGACGTCGAGGAAGTAGACCCCTTCCTCCTCGATGGGGATGCCCACGAGTTCGATCACGAGGTCGTAGGTCGCCAGGGGCTCCCCGTGCTCGATCTTGCCTTCGAGGTTCACCACCGCGTTCCCGGAGGGGCTCCGTAGCACCATCGTCACCTCCGCCGTTCCCGCCACGTTGGTGAGCGAAACCATCGCGAACATCCTCGGATGGGTCGCCGGAAGCTGCTGGGTCTGGATCGCGTTGAAGATCCCTATCGCGCTCTTGTTGTGGCTGCGGACGTCCTCGATCACCTGGTCGCAAAGGACGGTCGCAACGCAAACCGGAAGGTCCCCATGCGGGTGCGCGTTCATGAGGGGAGAATACTTTGAACGGCGATTGTAGATTGTAGATTGCAGATTGCCAATTGCCGAATGCCCGAATGCCGAATGAACGGCAGCCAACTCTTTAGCACCCGGGAGCAATCTGCAATCTGCAGTCTGCAATCTGCATTCGGCGTTCGGCATTCGGCATTCGGCATTCGCCATTCGGCAGGCATTCGGCATTCGCCTCGACGCAGTAAGATGAAACCGTGCCCAGAGTCGGGGACTTTCTTTTGCCTGCGCTCGGAGTGGGGGTGCTGGCGGCGCTGGCGGCCAGCGAGGTGGTCGTGCGCGACGTCCCGCCGCCGGGACGGGTCCACATCTCCTACTGGGAGAAATGGACCGGTTTCGAGGGGGACGCCATGCGGGCGGTGGTGGACGAGTTCAACCGCACGCAGAACGACATCTTCGTCGATCTCCTGACGGTCAGCGACATCCAAAACAAGACGATGCTCGCCGTCAGCGCGGGGATTCCGCCGGACGTGGCGGGGCTCTTCGGCGCGAACGTTCCGCAGTACGCGGACGACCAGGCCGTGATGCTCCTCGACGACTACTGCCGGGAAGCGGGAATCGGACCGGAGGACTACAAGCCCGTCTACTGGGCGACGGGGAACTACCGGGGGCACATCTATTCCCTTCCCAGCACGCCCGCCTCGACCGCGCTCCACTACAACACGGACCTGATGCGCAAAGCCGGTTTGGACCCGAACAAGCCGCCCCGTACCATCGAGGAACTGACGGCGATGGCAGACCGGATGACCAAGAAGCAGGAGGACAAGATCCTCGTCTCCGGCTTCCTGCCGTCAGAGCCGGGCTGGTGGAACTGGGCCTGGGGGCACTTCTTCGGCGGCGAGCTCTGGGACGGCAAGAGCAAGATCACGATCAACTCGCCCGAGAACGTGCGGGCGTTCGAATGGGTCCAGAGCTTCAGCAAAAAGTACGGCCCGGCGGAGCTCCAGACATTCAAAAGCGGCTTCGGCAACTTCTCCTCGCCTCAGAATGCCTTCATGCAGAACCAGGTGGGCATGGAGCTTCAGGGGGTCTGGATGTACAACTTCATCACGATGTACGCCAAAGACCTGAAGTGGGCGGCGGCGCCGTTCCCGCCCCCTGCGGGGCGCCCGGACCTGGCGAACACGACGATCGCCGAGCAGGACGTGCTCGTGATCCCTCGGGGCGCGAAGCACCCGAAGGAGGCGTTCGAGTTCATCAAGTTCGTGCAGTCGCAAAAGGGGATGGAGCTGCTCTGCCTCGGACAGAAGAAGAACTCGCCCCTCACGCAGGTGAGCGACGAGTTCTGGAAGCAGCACCCGAACCCCTATGTGCGGCTCTTCGACGAGTTGGCGAGCAGCCCGAACGCGGTGGCGACGCCGGCCATGGGCATCTGGACCGAGTACGGGGCGGAGATCAACAACGCCTACGACGAGATCGTGCTGATGAAGAAGACCCCCAAAAAAGCCCTCGACGACGTCGCCGCCCGCATGCAGCCAAAACTCGACCAATACCTCCGCCGACTTGCGCTGAGGGAGAAGGTGGAAGGTGGCTAGGCTTTCCCTTTTCGCCAAGAAGTCGCGAAGAGCACCAAGAGACGCGAAAGGTCCTGTGCTGCAATCACTTCGTGCCCCTTGGTGTTCTTGGTGGCTTGGTGGTGAGAATGGATAGCGCGCCTGCTCCCATTCCGCAGAAAACCAAGTCCGTCGGAAGACAGGTTCTGGAT
>DASWVS010000525.1:0-6726 GCA_036401135.1 Fimbriimonas sp. | reverse complement strand
CAAGGCATCGGCTCTGTCTCGGATATTCAGTGTCTCACCGATCGAATCGGGCGGCAAGGCTATCTGATCCTACTGGACAACTGCGAACACCTCGTTCAGCATGTGGCCTTGCTCGCAGAGTCGCTCCTGTCCAGGTGCCCGAACATCCGTGTTCTAGCCACCAGCCGCACCGCACTGGACGTGCTTGGAGAACAGTGCGTCCTCGTGAGAGGCCTGGAGATGCCGGACGAAACGACGAACGAGGACTCGGAACTCATATCGACCGAGTCGATCCGGCTCTTCCTGGATCGAGCAAAGGCGGTGGAACCAAGGTTCCGGATCACGCCGGAGAACCTATGTGCCGTAAGGAACCTGGTCCGGGGTGTCGACGGTCTTCCTCTGGCTATCCAGCTCGCAGCTGCAAAGGTGCGAGTACTGAGCGCTGAAGAGATCCTTGAGGAAAGGCGTCATGGATTGGGAATCCTGCGGGGTTCTCGATCGAGCCTAAGCTACCGACATGCCTCGATGGACGAGGCGATAGCCGCCAGCTACGAGCCACTGGAACACAAGGAACGGATGCTTCTCGGCCGGCTTGCGGTCTTTCGCGGCGGGTGGACGCTTCGCGCCGCCCGCGACGTGGTCTGTGATGACTGCATTACCACGAGCGAACTACCGGACTACCTCGAAAAGCTGGTCCTTAAATCTCTCGTCGACGTGGGATACGAGCAGGACGCGGCATCCAGATATCGGCTCCTTGAACCGATCCGGGAATTCGTGTTGGAACACGATCCGGTTTCCTCGGCCGAGGTGGCTGAAAAGCACTTCGAGTGGGTTCGCCGGTTGGCCGCAAAAGTCGAGTCCGAGCTCAAGCAATCCTTGAACCCCGAGCTCATGAACATCCTCGACGCCGAACAGCGCAACATCGAGCGAGCGCTCGAATGGTCGCGGGTAGCGGGCAATAACTTGGCAGCCCTGGAGGTGGTCACGGCGCTCTATCGATACTGGGTCGTGCGAGGCCATTCCCTCGAGGGTCTGCAGTGGACTCGCTCTGTTCTCGATGCTTCGCGGGAGGCCGATCCAGTCCTCCAAGCTCGGGCGCTCAACGCCATAGGCGTTTATACCGAAATGCAGGGCTTTTACGAGGAGTCTCGCCAAGCACACGAAGAAGCGCTCCGTATACGTCGCCAGTTGCAGGACGATGAAGGCGTTGCGTCGAGCCTAAGCAACATAGGGTTGCTGGCTAGGGCGTCAGGAGACTTCGCCACCGCCCATGAGTGCTTCGAGGAGGCTTTGGCTCTGTCCGAGAAATCCTCTGCGTCGCCTATGCTTCCCTACGCTCTCGTCAACCTTGGCTGCACCTTTGTGGACAGTGGAGAAGCCGAGATCGCGATCCCTTATCTTGAACGATGTATCGCCGAGAGTCGCGCGAGAAACGATGCGCATAACCTTTGTTCGGCGGCTCTCAGTCTCGCCGACAGCTATATCAGACTTGGGAATGAAACCGCCGCATCGGAGTGGCTTCAAGTATGCCTCGACTCGGCGCTCTCGATCCGCGCCGGTCTGAGTGTCTCACGGTTCCTGTTTATCTACGCGAAGCTGGCGTCGAAGCGTGGAGACTACGATATCGCCTGCCGTTCGCTTGGTTGCTCTCGTATGGTTTATCGCCAGTGCAAGGCGGTCGCATCTCCTACCCAGGAAACGGAATGGCGAAACCTCGAGGAAGAGATACATTCGGCGATCGGCGAGCCGGCGTGTGCGCGCTTAACGCTCCAGGGAAGCCATCGGAAGCTGGAATCGGTGCTCGAAGAGGTAGAGGCTTCGATTGTAGCTTGACTATTGGTTAACACGTACAAGTGTGATTAAATAGCTCTGACAATGTATATCTACGAGTCTCTTTATTTCGAAGTCGACGATGGTGCCGGGCCGGAGCAAGAAGGATCGCATCCTCCCTTTCCCATTCCCTTAAGTCGGCCTACCGCGGCATTCGAAGGGGCAACGATCCGGGGTAGATTCTCTCCCCATGTCTTTGACGCCTTTGAGCCGGATCGCTACTCCATCCGAGCAGTTCCTTTGGCAGTGAACTCAGTCGACGTCGTCACGGGTGGAAAAGCGTTGCCTGCCGAGCTTCGAACCGAAGACCTAAGGCTCATTAGGTCGGGTGACGCCGATGTCTTTGAATTCTCAATGCGCATCGAATCGAGAGGAGGAACGCTTCTCCTGCCCGTTACTTACCTGATCCTGGTTTCTGTCGATGGTTGGTCGCTTTGTGGCGCCATTGACGTCTATCCGAACCCCGACAACTATCGGTACGTTGCCAGCTAAGACGCCGCCATCGAGGACGGATGAGAGCCAAGCGCTGGACGCGCCAAACCGGCAAGTGAAGAACGAAGTCTCCAGCAGAGAAGATGCGGGGCGGGTGGCAGCGATCTTCGCTGGCTAGGCGGGAGATACACGGAGCCTGCTGCATCCTGCTGAACGCTCATCGTCTGAGGCAGCAGAGTGGAAGCGACAGACGAAACGCCTGCCCTCTTCGCGCATGAAAACCTAAATCCCGTAGGACGGCTTCTTCAGCCACTCTTTGGGCATCGGTTTGAGGCCGCAGAGGACGCGGTTGAACTCTTCGCTCTTCAGGACGGAGGTTGCGACCGTGAGGGTCACGGTGCCGTGCGGCGTCTTGACGCGGACGGTCTGCAGGTTCGCGTGCTGAACGCGGTTCTTCTTCGGCGCCCGATACTTCCAGCCCTGCGAGTGCTGGTTCCGGATGTATTTCGCCTTGGTGTTGTTGGTCTTTCCACTAACCTGACAGATCTTCGCCATTTCCGTGCCTCATCGCCGTCATCTCGACGCGCGAAGAGAAATAATACCCCATCGAAAACGCCGGTTGCACCGGCCAGGACGGACCCTGCCCCCCTCGGCTAGACCGTCTCCTCCGTCAGGACGCCGACCATCCTTGCGTAGACCCCTTGTTGCCGCACGAGGTCCGCGTGGGTTCCCTGCTCCACGATCCGGCCACGGTCGAGGACGAGGATATGGTCGGCGTTTTCGATCGTCGACAGGCGGTGGGTGGCGACGAGGGTGCTTCGGCCTTCCATCAGGCGGTCCAGCGACTGGTAGATCAATCGCTCGCTCTCCGGCTCGACGGCGGAGGTCGCCTCGTCGAGCAGGAGCACACGCCCCCCGGCGAGGAAAGCGCGGGCGACGCTGATCCGCTGGCGCTGGCCCCCGGAGAGCTTGACGCCACGCTCGCCGACCATCGTGTCGTAGCCGTCGGGAAGCCTTTCAACGAAGTGGTGGGCGTTTGCCGCCCGAGCGGCCGCTTTGACCTCGTCGTCGGTCGCTTCCGGTTTGCTGAAGCGGATGTTCTCGAGGACGCTCTGGGCAAAGAGAAAGGTGTCCTGCTGGACCGAGACGACCTGCCGCCGGATCGCCTCCTGGCTGGCGTCCCGCAGGTCGACGCCGTCGAGCCGGACGACCCCGTCCGACGGGTCCCAGAGTCTCTGCGCCAAGGCGAAGATTGTGCTCTTCCCCGCTCCCGACTCGCCGACGAGCGCGATCTTCTTCCCCGGCTGAAGCGAGAAGCTCACCCCCTTGAGAACCGCTTCCTCACCGTAGCTGAACGACACATGATCGAACTCGAGACGCCCGGACGCTTGATCGAGGGCGAGCGGCTCCGGCTGGTCCGCCACGGTCTCCGGCGCATCGAAAACCTCGAAAATACGCCGGCTCGCGGCGATCGCCCGCTGGAGCATGTCGTTGATCTGGGTCAGGTTATCGATGGGGCCGTAGAAATAGCGCCCGTAGCTTCGGTAGGCAACCAGACCACCGATGGTGAACTCGCCCCGTATGATCAGCCACGCGCCGACGCCGATCATCACCGTGTTGCCGAAGGATGAGATAAAGCTGACCATCGGGAAGAAGCGCGTCCTCACGCGAACGCCTTCCAGGTTCGTTCGCATGTAATCGGCCGCCGCCTCGTCGAAGACTCGGATCTGCTCCTTTTCGCGGGCGAAGCCCTTGATGACGCGGATGCCGCCGAGGATGTCGGAGAGCTTCGCCGTCAGAGCCCCCAGCTGGCGCCGCGACCGGGCGTAAGTTCCCTTGATCTGCCGGTTGAACCTGCCCAGCAGCAGGCCGACGGCGGCGATGGGAATGAGGGTGCTGGCGCCGAGGGTCAGGTTGAGGGAGAGGAAGATGGTGGCGACCCCGGCGAGGCGCAGGAAGTTCGCGAGAAGCTGGTCGGTGCCGTTGATCACCACCTCCTGCACCGCTTCGACGTCGGAGGAAACGCGGCTGATCAGGTCGCCGCTCTGTGCCTCGTTGAAGAACCCGACCGGCAGCGCCGCCATCTTCCGCATCAACCGCGTGCGGAGGTCGTAGACGAACCTTTGGGCGACCGTTTCCAGCAGGCGCCGCCGTGCCGCCGAAACGAGGGCTTCGACCGCATGGATCGCGATCAGAGCTCCCACGGCGGGAAGGAGGAGATCGGGCCGCTTCGGCATCACGACGCGATCGACGATGTAAAGCCAGACGAAGCCCGGCGACAGTTCGAGCGCCACGGCGGCCATGAGACAGAGGAAGCCGAGGAAAACTTGCAGACGGTAGGGGCCGAGGAAGCCGAGCAGCCGTCGGAGGTCGCGCACCACTCATTGTGACCGGTAACCTGACATCCAATGGTTGCGATCATCGCCGCGGCAGGCAGGGGCACGCGCATGGCGCCGCTGACGGGAGGCAAGGCCAAAGAACTGCTGCCGCTCGGTTCGAGGAGCGTCCTGGCGCGCATCCTGGCGGAAGCCCGCGAAGCCGGAGCGGACCGCATTGTGGTGGTGAACTCGCGTGAGAAGCCTGAAATCGACGCCGCGGTCGAAGGCATGGCCGACGTGCGGGTCGCCTACCAGAGCCGGATGAGGGGAGTGGCCGATGCGATCGCCGCCGCCGACGTTCGCGAGGACGCGCTGATTATGATGGGAGACGCCGTATTTCAGGGAGGATCGCCCTCGGCGAGGCTCCGACAAGCGCTCGTGGGTGCGGACGGCGCGATCGCGGTAGAGACGGTGGACGACGCCCACGTAAGCCTCTATGGGATCGTCGTGGGCTCGCCGCGCGTCGAGAGGATCCTTGAGAAACCGGCTCCGGATGAGACGCCGAGCCGGGCGGCGGTGGCGGCGAGGTACAGCCTCAATGCTCGGATGATGGAGTTCCTCCACCTTCGCGTACGCGAACTCGGAAGCCAGGGATCGGAGATCACGCTCACTCAGATCCTCATGGACGCGATACGGGATGGAGCCGAGTTCGTGCCCATTGCTTTGGCGGCGGGGGAACGGCGCGTCGACTGCGGGAGCCCGGAGGAGTACGCTGAAGCGGTGAGGATCCCGTGGGAGTAACGATCGCAGCCAGCGCGCCGGGCCGGTGCGGCATCCTCGGCAACCCGAGCGACATCTACGGGGGGAAAGTCCTCTCCTGTTCGCTCCCTGCCCGAGCGCAGTGCCGGTTGACTCTCGATGTCGAGACTTCCCTTCCGGACGATGCGACGCTTTGGGAGGCGGCGACGCGAAGGTTTCCCCTGGACAAGGTTCGAGTCGAGTGGTCGAGCGATGTGCCCCGGTCATCGGGCCTCGCAGGATCGACGGCGTTGCTCGCCGCGACTCTGGCGTGCATTTTGAAAGCGAGGGGAGAGGAGCCGGACCTTGCGACGCCCGAAGGGCTTGCCGCGTTTTCCGAACTCGTGCGGGACGTGGAGCGGTACGACGCCGGGGTGGTTTGCGGGTTTCAGGACGCCTATATGGCGGTTCATGGAGGTCTACAGTCCATGTCCTTCGACGGCAAGCGCCCGGATCGGCGGGGCGGGCCGGCGGCGAGGATGGAGCCGCTCGAGGCGGAGCTTCCGTTTCTCCTCGTGACGACCGGCGTCGAGCGGCTGAGCGGATCGGTGCACGGGCCGATGGCGGAGCGGTGGCTTCGGGGCGATCGGGAGGTACGGAACACGATGGAACGGCTGCCCGCGATGGCGGAAGCCGGCGTGCAGGCGCTGCTTGAGGGCGACGACGAGCGCCTTGCGGCGCTCATGACGGAGAACCAGAGGATGATCGCCGCCCTCGGAGGATCGGGAGAGGCGATCGACCGGCTGATCGAGCGCTGCCTAAAGCATGGCGCGAGGGCAGCGAAGCTTGCCGGAGCCGGAATGGGGGGGACGGTCATCGCCCTCACGCGGACACCGGACGAACTGGCCGATCGGCTGCGCGGGGACGGCTACGGCCGGTTCATGCAGCCGCAGATCGCGCCGGGCGTTCGCTTCGAGTAAACAGAGAAAGGGCGGCCCGCTGATGGCGTGCCGCCCCACGGTGCCGGTGCGCCGACCTTACTTCTTCTTGCCGGCGTTGGCGGGCTGGTTCGCGTAGCGCCGCATGAACTTCTCAACGCGGCCGGCGGTATCGACGAGCTTCTTCTGTCCCGTGTAGAACGGGTGGCTGAACGCGCTGATTTCGACGCTGATCACGCCGTATTCGACGCCGTCCACGGTGCGGGTCTGCGTGGGTTTGGTCGTCGATACGCCCGTCCACTCGTGGTCGCCGTCCACGAAAATCACGGGGTAGTTGCGCGGGTGAATTCCTTCCTTCATGGTGCTGCCTTCGGTTGTGACCTTCGATTATGGCATCTCGGCGGGCCTGAGGGCAACTACTCGAAGAGTCTGCTCGGAAGGAGCCTGTCGGCGAGCATCTCCCGGGCGTTCGCCAATGCGCTTTCGGTGAC
>DASWVS010000524.1:0-2363 GCA_036401135.1 Fimbriimonas sp. | reverse complement strand
GAAAGGCGGCGACGGACGTCGGATAGCCCCCGAGCAGCCGGCATTGGTTCTTGAAATCGACGCTCCATCCGGTCAGAAGCGCCAGGTCCGTGGTGCCTCCGGTCTCTTCGGGGCGGCTCCGCTTGCCGGCGCGCCGAAGGGTTACCGCCAACCCCGATTCCCCTTGCCACCAGGTCAGCAGCTCGCCCTGTTCCGAGGCTTCGGCGATCTCCTTGGGAAGGGCGTCGTGCGGCGTGAGGATGTGCCGCGTCCCGGTTTCCATAAAGCGGGTTTTGGTGTCGCCATGGAGGACGAGCATCCCCTGCCAGGTTCCCAGCCTCCGGATCGGACCCAACTCGAGGTCGCTGAGGTCGACGTTCAGAGGCTTGGCATCATAGGTGCAGCCATGAAGGAAGGGAGAGCCCTCGGTGATCCACCACGGACGGTTCTGGAGCCACACCACGTCCCTGACGGGAGCCTTCGAAGTGCCTGGGATCGTGAAAAGGGGCTGGTCGTTTCGGGGGTCGAACCCGGCGATCGACCCGTCGGTCGTGCCCACCAGCAGGAACCCGCCGTCGAGCCGAACCACCGATCCTTTGGCCGAAGCCAGCGCTCCCAGCTTGCCTGCCGGGAGCGCGAACGATGCCGCTGCGAGGCACGCCAGGAGCAACGGCGCACGGAGACGACGCATTCAACGACTATAATCGATTTGACCAGACGGATACAAGAGTGACAGTTTTCATATCTAAACCTACCCTTAGGTTCGCTCCTCAGAGCTTGCTTCTCAGTTCGGGGATCACGTCGTAGAGATCGGCCACGAGTCCGAAGTCGGCGACTTCGAAGATCGGGGCGTCCGGATCCTTGTTGATCGCCACGATCACCTTGCTGTCCTTGATCCCGGCCATGTGTTGCGTCGATCCGGAGATACCGGCGGCGATATACAGGTCTGGCGCGACGATCTTTCCCGTCTGCCCCACCTGAAGCTCGTTGGGCGCGATCCCGGAGTCCACCGCGGCGCGCGTCGCGCCTACTGCGCCCCCGAGCTGGTCGGCCAGCCCGCCGATCAGCCTTTCGAACGTCTCGGCGTCCTTCAGCGGCCTCCCGCCGCTCACGATCGCCTTCGCCTGGGTAAGGTCGGGGCGCCCACCCCCCTTCGCGCTGGCCTCGATCCGGCGGCTCTTCGGCTCGACCTCGAGGACCATGCTCTCGACCGAGGAGGAGTTCCCCGAACGTTGCGGAGCCGGGAAACCTGCCGGCCTTATCGTTATCACCAGGGGAAGCGAGAGCACCTCGACGGTTGCGATCGCCGATCCGGCGACGACCGGCCGGCGAAAGACGGTTGTCGACTCGACTCCGATCACGTCCGTGACCATCGCCGCATCGAGCCGTCCCGCGACCCGGGCGGCGTGGTCCTTTCCCCGCATCGAGGAGACGAAGGCGACATGGGAGTAGCCGGCGCAGGCGGCGGCCAGGCCTATATCGACCGAGTCGGCGGTGGGCACCTCCGCGAGCCGCGCGCAGAAGACCCGTTCCGCGCCCGAGTCCGCCGAAGGCTCGCCCGAAACGAGCAGTGCGTCGAACGGCTGCGCCAGACAGACGGCGAAGCCCGCCAGCTGCTCGAGCTCGCTCGGCTCGAACGCGATGATAAGAGTGCGCGACATCCTAAACCGCCCCTCGCTCGCGCAGCGCCGCCACCAACTCGTCGACGCTGCCCAGTATCCTCCCCGGGGGTCGCGCGGGGGGAGGATCGAACCGCGTAGTGCGCGTTTTCGGGGACGGCGTGGTTGCAGGCGCGCGCCTCTCGAGCGGTTTGCTACGTGCCTTGATGATGCCGGGCAGGGCGATGTAGCGCGGCTCGTTGAGTCGCAGGTCGGTCGTGACGACCGCCGGAAGGTCGAGTTCGACCGTCTCATGGCCGGTGTCGGTCTCGCGTACCACCCGGAGCGTCCGCCCCTGAGGATCGATCTTGGAGGCGAACGTCGCCTGCGGCCAATCCAGCAGCGCCGCAAGCATCTGCCCCGCCTGGCTGCTGTCGTCGTCGGTCGCCTGTTTCCCCATCAGAACGAGATCGGGACCGATCTCGGAAACCAGCGCTGCCAGCTCTTTTGCGACCGAAGGCGGGTCGTACTCGGCCAACGACTCGATCAAGATCGCTCGGTCGGCGCCCATCGCGAGCCCCTTCCGCAGTTGGTCCTCCGCTTCCGGCCCGGCGATGCTGACGAGGATGATCTCGGTCACGGCGCCCTTCTCCTTCAGGCGCACCGCTTCTTCGATGGCGATCTCATCGAACGGGTTGATCTCGAACTTCGCCCCGGCGGTGTCGAGGCCCGAGCCATCGGGAAGCGGCCGTACTTTCGCATAAGGGTCGACGACCCGTTTCATTG
>DASWVS010000523.1:0-10754 GCA_036401135.1 Fimbriimonas sp. | reverse complement strand
CCACCGTCGCCGAGCTGGCGCCGGGGTTCTGGATCACGGACACCTCGATGCTCGGAATAACCTCCTTGTTCACGCCGTCGAGGTAACGATAGGCGGAGCGGCGCTCCCAATGGGCGTCGACGACCTTTGCGACGTCGCGGATGTAGACCACCTTCACCGGGGCCGCCGCTCCCTGGGCGACGGAACTTTCCGTCGTCGGAGAGGCAGGAGCCGGAGCACCGCCTCCCATCCCGCCTCCCATGCCGCCCATCCCGCCGGACGGCGTCGGCGAAGCGGCGCTCCCCGCACCCGAAGCCCGGATCGGGTAGTTCAGGACGTCCTGGGCGGTCTGGGCCCGCGTGTCGACCCGGATCGTGCCCTCGTAGGCGCCTTCGGTGATCGTGCCCGCCGCCGTCGAAACGTTCGACCGGTCGATCGCGTTTCGAACGTCGAGGATCGAAAGGCCATACCCCGCCAGCTTCTCGCGGTCGACGATCACCTGGAGCTGCCGCCGATAGCCGCCGAACGGAACGACCGAGTAGACGTCCTCCACGGTCTTGAACCGGTTGATCGCGACGTTGTCGGCGAACTCGCGCACCTTGACCATGTCCCAGCCCTTGTTCGGGTCTCCGCGCAGCGAGAGAGACAGGATCGGCAGGTTAAGGGGGTCGATCGGAACCACGAAGGACGGTTTCAGGTTGGCTCCCGTCGCCGGAAGCTGGGCCTGCGTCACATTCATCAGCGCCTGCACGTCGGTCAAGGCGCGCTGCATGTTCGACCCGTAAGGGAACTCGAGGGTCACGATGCTGAAGCCGTCCTGCGAGGACGACCGGATGTACCGCAGACCCTTGACGTTGACGAGTTGCTCCTCGATCGGCTTAGAGACGTAAAGCTCCATCTCCTGGGCGGAGAGGCCGGGCATCATCGTCACCACGCCGACCATCGGGCTTTCGACGTACGGAGCGAAGCGGCGAGGAACGAGGCTCGTGATCGCGATCCAGGCCAGAGCCAGGACGGCGACGTAGAAGGCGACGACCGCATACGGATGCTCGATCGACCACCGATGGATCATATGGAGCGGGTTTTCGCGCTTCATGTATTGGCTCCCTGAGCCACGCTTCGCGTTGCCCTGCCCGGGTCTGCCTGGCTTTGCATGGCCGTACAGGACGCTGTGCTCGGCACCGCCACACGAATGCCACGAGCAGCGACGGCAGAGCCGCTCAAGGCTATCGCAGAGCCAGGCACGGCGTGCCCCTTCATCGCACCACCACCTTGCCGCGGAGCATGTCCATGCCGCACGTGAAGGTCAGGCTGCCTTCCTTCTGTGCCGGGATCTCGATCGGCACCGGCTCGTTGAGCGGGAGTTCCTTCCGGATGTTCAGGGTCGGGAAGACCACTTCCTCGCCGCAGCCTCCCTCCTCGGTGCGAACGAACGTGACCGTGGTCGCTTTGCCGGCGGCAAGGCTGATGGTCGGCGGATCGAACCCTGCGTTGGTCACGGTGACCGTCTGCGTCTCCCGGGCCGCCGCCGTCGAAACCACGGTCTGCCCCGCTCGAAGGTTGCCGCTCCCCTGGACGACCACTTGCTGGCCCGGACGCAGGCCCTCTCGGACGGCCACCAGGTCTCCCATCACGTCGCCGAGTTCGACCGGCGTCCGCGAGACCGTGTACTGCCCCGCCAGGTTCTCGATCGGGCTCGCCGTCCAAACGAACGCCTGGGTCCCCGTCGAGATCGTCCCTTGACCGGGTACGACGTCCTGTTGGACCGCCGCCACCGGGATCGTCAGGTCCGTCGCCTGTTCGCCCACGGTGATCGACATCGTCACGAACTGGCCGGGCAGGAACCGCCGACTCGGGTTCGCCAGAACCGCCTCGACGATCCCCGTCCGAGCCTGCGCGTCGAGCGAAGGGGAGACGCTGGTGACTCGCGCCACGGCCGGCTGCTCGTCGCGTCCGCGATGAGTGATGCTTACCCTTGCGCCGACCTCGATCCGGGCGAGATCCCCTTCGGGAACGTTCGCCTGGAGACGGATCGGGTTGATCTGGGCGACCTTCAGCACCGCCTGGCCCGGAGACACCGTCTGGCCCGGGCTGATCTGCCGCTGCGTGATCACGCCGTCCGTTTGGGCGCGCAGTTCCGAGTATCCCCTTTGCGTGGTCGCACCCTTGAGGCCGGCGACCGATTCCTGGACCATCGCCCTGGCCTTGCCGATCCCCTGCCGGGCAGCTTCGGCGCCCGATTGCGCGCGCCGCACCTGCGCCTGCTTCGCTCGCAGTCCGGCCTGGGCCTGCTGGACCTTCTTTTGCGCGGCCGCGATCTCGGACTCGACCTTCTTCGCCATCGCCCGCGCCGACCGAACCATCGACTCGGCCTTTCGCACCTGTTCCCGGGCGCCGCGCACCATCGCCGCCGCCTTGTTCGCGTCCGCCTGGGCTTTCTGGAACTCGTCTCCGGACACCGCCCCCTGACTGTGGAGCTGCTGCATGCGCTTCAGGTCGGCCTGCATATACTCGTTCTCCGCCTGGGCGGACTGAAGGTCGGCCTGCATCGCCTGAACCTCCGCCTGAGCGGAAGCGACTTCGGCTGCCGCGGTGTTGCGCCCCTGCTTCGCCGCCTCGAGCATCGCCTCCGCTTCGGCGACGTCGCTCCGGGCCATGGAAACCTCGGCCCTCGCCTCACTCACCATGTCGAGCGCCATGTTGTACTCGCTCGTTGCGACCGAGACCTCTTGCTGGGCGGTGTTCACGCCCGCGGAGCGCATCGCCACTTCCGGCTCGGTCTGGCTCGTGTCCAGCCTCGCGAGAAGCTGGCCTTTCTTGACCTGCTGGCCCACGTAGTAGGGCATCCAGACGATCGTCCCCGAGACCCGCGGAACCACGTCCGTCTCGACGTAGCCGACGGCCTGCCCCGTGTACGTGACCGTCGCCGCGATCGGTTTGAGTTCGGCCGTCGCCAGCGACACCGCGGTCGTCCCCTCCGGCGCGGGCGCGCTCATGTCCATGATCTGGGCTTCGATCGGGTCCATGGCTCCCGGACGACGCCAGTTCAGGACGGCGTACCGCACGAGGAGGATGGCGGCGGCGAGGATCAGGAGGGAACCGATCACCGGCAGGGTGAATATGGGGCGCGGATCGACGCTCTGCCCCGTCTTCCGCATCCGGAGGATCACGAAGATCGCGAGGCCGAGGACGCCCAGGCCGATGAGGATCGGGACCACCGTGAACTTGCCGCCGCCGGCGTCGCCCGAGGGCTTGCCGGGGGTCATCTCCACGACTCCCTTGCCGTTTCCTTGGGGGCCGGTCACGTTCACCTCGACCTCGTAGAGGCCTTCCATGCCGAAGACGGTCGGCGCGGTGTAGGTTCCCGCTTCGCCCGGCACCGGCTGGCCGGGTTGCTCCTTCTCGCCCATCGGCATGCCCGGCATACGGGCGATGGCTCGCACCTGGGCTCCTTCCACCGGCTTCCCGGCTTCGTCGGTGATCTTGATCTTGAGAGTGGCGCGCCCCACCGGCACTGGGTCCGGTTCGGTGACGACGCTCAGTCGATAAGGCCCGGCCGTCGTGTCGACGGCGAGGGCGGCCGCGGCGAGGAGAGACGCCAACAGGACGAAAAACAGGTTCAAAAATCTCATCGCTTACTGGCTCACGTTGAATCGGTAGGTGAACTCGTTGGCGTGGCCCTCGGCCCCGCCAACAGACACCTTCGCCTCGTACTCGCCTCCCATCGGGAGGTCGGCGGTTCCTTCGTACACGTTGCCCGTGGTCGGCTTCAGGTCGACGCTCGGTCCGTCCATGTTCATCGAAGGCATCGACGTCTCGACCCGCACCGTCTGGCCGGGTGCCGGCTCGCCGTGGTGCCAGACCTCGGCGACGAAGTTGACCTTGCCCATCTTGGGCTCCGCCGGCTCGGTCTCGAGCGTCACCGCGAAGTGTTCTTTCTCCTGCTTGGTCCCAAGCCCCGGCGCGCTGGAGGAAGGCTGGGTCGCGACGGGGGCGTCGGTCGCCGGAGGAGGGGCATCTGCTTGTTTGGTAGAGGAGCACCCGGCGACGAGGGCTCCCAAAACGGCGATCGAAATCAGGTTGCGAATCATTGTCTCGTCGACTCCTTTTCGGTTTCGGTAACCCCGGGCGTCAAGCCTGCGGCTTGTCGCAACCGGGCGATCGAGTGCTCGTGCTCGTAGAGGGCCTGCGCGTGGTCCGATCGTGCCTGGGTCAGCGCCTTCAGGGCGTCGAGCAGTTCCACCTGGATGCCCTTGCCCGCCTCGACGCGGATGCGCATGACGTTGTAGGCCGCTTCGGCGGAACGGACGCCCGCCTCCGCCGAACGGGCGTTGGCCTCGGCGGTCCGGACGTCGAGCCACGCCTTGCGGATGTCCCCCGCGACTCGCAGCTCCTCGGTCTTCAGGGCCGCTCGGGCCCTGTCCCGCATCGCCCGCATCCGCTGGACCTCCGATCGGCGCATGCCCGAATCGAACACGGGGAAGCTCGCGACGATGCCGACGGAGGCGCCGCCTTTCATCATCGGATCGTCCATCGCGTCCGCCATCGCCATGCCGTAGACCCGGGGCTTCAGCTGCCCTTCCATCGCCCGCACCTCCTGCTCGGCGGCTCGAAGCCGCGCTTTGGCCCGCAGGAGCGTGCCTCGCCGTTCCCCCGCGATGCGGAGGAGCTCGTCGAGATCGAGCGGGGAGGGTTCGTGGACGAGCGCTCCGGTCGGCTCGATCTCCGCCGCCGGTTCGACGCCCATCGTCGTTCGAAGGTCGACCAGCGCCTTCTCCCGCTCGTTCCGGGCGCTGGTCAGCTCCCGGTTTGCCATGGCGAGTTCGGCTTCCGCCCGCCTCACCGTCGCTTCGATACCGGCCTCCGCGGCAAGCTGCGCCCGCGCGATGCGGACCATCTCTTCGTTGGCGCGGACCTCAGCCTCCATGGCCTTGGTCATCGCTTCGGCGCGCAGCACCATCAGATAGGCGTCGTGCGCCATCAGCGCGGTTTCCGAGCGCATTTCGTGCAGCTCGGCGAGCATCGCACGCTGCTCCTCGGAGGCCGCGCCGATCCCCGCCTCGAGCGATCCCCCGGTGTAGAGGGGAAGCATGAGGGTCAGGTTCGCCGCCCAATAGGGGCCGGTCTGTACCGGCATGTAGGCCATCGGATCGGTTCCCGGAGGCGACGTGTAGATCGGAGCCGTATTGCCCGCGGTGGCGAACCCGCTCGCCGAGAGCGCGGGCCCCTTCTTGGATCTCGCCAGCGATACGGCTGCTCCCGCCGCGCGGACCTCCGCCTCGGCGGCCTGGATGCTCGGGTTGTTCTTGAGGGCGGTTTCCACCGCCTCTGCGATCGTCAGTCTTCGAGGTCCGGCGGCATCCTGGGCGAAGGCCGAAGAACTCAGCACCAACGCCCCGACGCCCCATCGCCCGAACGCCTTAACGCCGTCGATCATTTGACACCTTCCTTCTGCCACTCCGCCACTCGGGCGGTCTGGTCTTTGTCCAACGTCTTCACCGCCTGCTGCCATATGGCTTCGCGGGTGCGGTCGAACTCCCGCGACAGCTCGGCGTAGCCTTGAAGGTTCGAGTTGAGCTGGGGGACGGACTTGGGAGAAGTTCGAACCTGCGACTGGATGCCGCCGACCTCGCGCTGGACCGAGTCGCGGTAGCTGCGCCAGTCGGCGTCGTACCGCTCGATCTTCGTTCGCTGTTCCGGACGAAGGTCGAGCGTGAGAAGGAGCGAAGGCTCGGGCTTCCAGAGGGGAGCCGCCTGCGCGACGTCCACGGTCTTCCTCGGAATCGCCGGCGCGCCGTTTCGATTGTTCGTATAGACCACCACGCACGCTGCGACAACGGCAAGCAGCGTGAACGGCCCAATGGGACGGAACTTCGGTTTTTTGATTTCGCGACCTCGCTGAATCACGGGGCCGAAGGCGCGACGCAGCCTTCGGCGATGCCGAGATTTAGACGCAGGGAGGTCCGCGCAGGGGGTTCTGGACGATGTCCGGGGCCCGGACCCGGGGGACGACCAGGTGCGGCCGCTCGAAAACGTCGACGGTGGGACCGAACTCGATATACGGAGCCGCCGGCAGGATCGCGACGGCGATGGGGGCGAACCCGACCGTGAGCGTCGCCTGGACGCTTGTGTCTTTGGAGGCCTTGATCTCGCACTTCGCGCCCGCGTCCGGCTTGGATGCGTCGCCGCAGCAGTTGCATCCCGGCACCTGTGACATCGGGCAGACCGCCGGCACCTTGGGAGCGAGTTCCGGGCAAGGCGTTGCCGCCCTTCCCAGACCCGTCTGGGAAAGGACCACGATGAACGCGATCAAAAGCCGGGCGGCGAAACTCAAGCATATGAATTATACAGCCGCGTTCTTTGTTCGAATGTCGTGAAAATCTTCGACGTCGATCGAATGGTCTTCGCATGCGCAAAAAGCCCCACCCGCTCGAGCGGGTGGGGCTTTGCGTTTCCGATCGCGCTTACTTCTTCGAGATCAGAACGTGGCCGGTGGCCTTGTCGTAGTCGACGCTCACGTTCAGCGCTTCGCGGATGAAGCTCAGCGGAACGATCGTTCGACCTCGGTCCAGGTAGGGCGCAAGTTCGAGCGTGACCGCCAGGTCGTCCACCTTGGCGATCTGATCGCCGATCTGGATGAAGATGCTCCGTCCGTCCGCGTTGGCGGTCACGGACTTCTTCAGGTTCTCCCAATCGACCTTGCCGCCCGCCTTTTCGATGAGGTGGCGGAACGGGGTCATCGGAACGCCGTTGTCGACGCGAGGATTGACGTCGAAGCTGACGACCTGCGAGTTCAGGTAGACGGAGAAGGTGCTGACGTTCGGAAGGGTCTGGCCCTTCGTGATCGGCAGCAGCGTCGTGGCGTTCAGCGCCGCCGTCGGCAGGGAAGTGCTCGCCTTGATCGGGGTCGAAGGCGTCCCGATCTTCGCGACGGGTTGGGCCGAGATCTCGATCACCGTCTTGGCCGTACCCGCCTTCGGCGCCGCAGGCACCTTGGCGACCCGGACTCCAGTCGGAGTGAGGTTCCTCGGGCCCGTTGCCGACAGTGTCGCCGCAGGCAGCGGCTTGATGCCGCTGGCCGCCCCGACCTTGCCCTTGACCGGATTGGCGACGACCGCGCCGGAGACCGTCGGTGCGACCGTCTTCACGCTCGTGCCGGCAGCTTTCACGGTGGCGTTGCCGGCCGCCTTGACGCCGACCACGTTTCCGGTCACGCCCGCGCGCATCGGGTTGGCGACGGCCTTAAGGTTGACGGGAACGCCCGTGCGGTCGGTGCGGCCGCCGGGGTTGTTCACGAAGACGCGAATCTTCCGGGTCTTGAAGGTGCTGCTCGTCTCGTCCACGACCCAGGCCTCGACCTCGTGCCATCCGTTCGATTCGGTGGTGGTGTCCCACAGATACTCGTAAGGCGGGAAGTTCGTCATCGACTTGAACTGCTCGTCGACGAAGAAGCTGATGTAGGCGTTGCGCATCTCGCGGCCGAAGCCGACCTTGATTTCGACCGGGCCCATAACCGTCGCGCCGACCTTCGGCGTGGTCACGTACACCGGCCCCAGGTTGCTCTGGTCGGTTGAGATGTTGATCTTGTCGCTCCCGACAACCTTGCCGGTGCGGTCGAAGAGCCGGATCTCGACCTCGTTGTCCCCGTCTTTGAGGCTGTTGAGATCGATGGAGAAGTTCGTCTCTCCCGTCGCCTTCGCCGCGTTGACGGAGCGCGTCCCCATACTCTTGCCGTTGAGGCGGAGTTCGACGAGGGCCGCGTTCGCGCCGTTGTAGCGGACGTTCAAGGTGGGGCTGTTGATCGCCCGATCGATGAAGATTTGAGCATCCAACGGGAGGGCGCTGGCCACCGCGCCCAGCACTGCCATACCCGCGACGACGCACATCCTTCGGATGGTCTTAGTCATACGCATGATCCTCTGCCCTGATAGAGCCGCCGTCCCAGCAGACGGCCGGTTCATTCTCCCACCGAACCCCTGAACTGTCAAGGGTGGTAAGAGCGGCACGCCTTAACGACGTGCCCAGACTACCGCTTCGTTCGCTGTTTCGGTTGCTGGCATTATTGCGGGGCAAGGGTTGCGAGGGGACCTCGTTGCGTCCGTAAGCGCAATAATAGCAGAGTAGACGAATGTGCGTCTCAGCCCGGCTTCCCGCTCTCCGGAGGCTGGTTCGACGACTCGCCTTCGACGGGGACGATCGCGATCTTGCCGTCCGGCTGGAGGATCGCCCACTTCACCTTGTCGAGGGTGTCGAGGCCCGACTTGCGCGCCTCGTCCAGGATCTCGTCCGGCGTGACCCGTTCCTTGTCCAGCACCTGCTTGAACAGCTTCCCCTTATGCACGAGAACCGTCGCCGTGTCGGAAACGATTTTCTCGGCAGCTTGGAAGCGATGGGTGAGCATCGACGTGGTGAAGACGAGCACGAGGATCGTGGCGACGCCCACGATCGCGTTGGTGATCGAGGTGTCGTTTTGGTTCAGCGTCGTCGAGACGACTTCGGGGATGATCAGAAGGATCACGAACTCGTGGGGAGCGAGCTGTCCGAACTCGCGTTTCCCGATCAGCCGCATGCCGATCAGAACGAACAGGTAGATCACCAGGACTCGGAGTACGGTTTCCATGCAGCCTAGGGGAGTGCGAAGGTCCTGAAGCCCACGCTCGGTCCGGAACCCAACTCGGTGGCGGTCCGGACCGAGCCGCCGATGGGCCCGGCTTCGTCCGCCTCGAAGGTCGCGAAGACGCGGCGCGACTCGCCTGCGCCGACGTTCTTCATCTCGAACACGAGGCTTCGGTCGTCCGCCTCGCTCGGTTCAGGTACGAACTCCGGGTTCTTGAACCGCTCCACATAGGCCTTTTCCAGCTTGACCTGGATCATCGTGAGCTCGTGGCCCGTATCGTTGCGCACGGTCGCGGTGAACGGCTTCGCCGTGCGGAAGCGGAACCTCGAGGGGTAGCTGACCTGCAGATCGACCCCACCCTCGGACGCCGACGCCTCCCCGTTCTTCGTATCGAAAAACCCGAACAGGGCAAGGATCGGCAACAGGGCGAGCAACGGCACACCGATCGCCTGAAGCCGATAGAACCTCAGGTCGCGCGCCATCTTCGGAGCGGACGGCGGTGCCGGCGGATTGCCCTCACTGATTGCTCCCATCCCGCTGGATTTGACCGATTCGCCCCCTGCCGCGTTCCAGAGGCGAATTGCCTAGAGGCTTGCGTTCCACGGACGGAATGTCGGATGCTAGAACCACATGGTCCAACCGCTCATCACGACCCGCGGGCTCTGCAAGGACTACGTCATGGGGGACCAGGTCGTCCACGCGTTGCGCGGTGTGGATATCGAGGTCCAGGCTGGCGAGTTCGTGGCGATCATGGGGCCGTCCGGCTCCGGCAAGTCCACCTTCATGAACCTTATCGGGTGCCTCGACCGGCCGACGGCGGGCGAGTACCTCCTCGACGGAGAGCCCGTCGCCAAGATGAACGACGACCGGCTCGCCGAGATCCGGAACCGCAAGATCGGGTTCGTCTTCCAGAGCTTCAACCTGCTGCCGCGCACCTCCGCCATCGACAACGTCGCCATGCCGTTGATGTATGCGGGCGTCAGGAACCGCCGGGACGTCGCCCGGCAGGCCCTCGACGTCGTGGGGCTCGGCGACCGCGTCCATCACAAGCCCAGCGAGCTGTCCGGCGGCCAGCAACAACGGGTCGCCATTGCGCGCGCCATCGTCAACGATCCGGTTCTGCTCTTTGCCGACGAGCCCACGGGCAACCTCGACTCGCACACCAGCGAGGAGATCATGGGCGTCTTCCAGGACCTGAACCGAAAGGGGAAGACCGTCGTGCTCGTAACCCACGAGGAGGACGTCGCGCGACACTGCAAGCGCATCATCCGGTTCCGCGACGGCCAGATCCGACAGGACGACCTGGTGGCCAGCCCCGTCGACGCGCGCGAAGCGCTCGCGGAGTTGGTCAGGAACGGCGAAGGAGCCCTGGAGGCGGCACGGGCGTCCGCCTAGGGCTCCGTATGAGACCGCCGACAGGCGCTCTTATGGGGTCGAACCGGTATCCCTCGTGTAGCGGCCGTAAGGTTGGGCGGCCTCGTTGATCGGGAAGAACGCCGAGTGGTCGTAGAAGTCGGGGTTGACCGGGAAGACGTTGCCCCCGAGGTCGCTCACCCCCACGTAGCCCGGGTCGTTCAGGAACATGCTCTTGGCCTCGTAGCCGACGTTGTCGTAGGCGACGTTGCCCTGCCCGACCAGCTGGTAGCCGCGGATGTTGCTGTAGTTCGAGCCGGTCTTCTGGAAGATGTTCCGGTAGATCTGGTTTCCGGAGGACCTCCAGCTGACGAGGATGTTCTGGCTGGTGTTGTAGATCGTGTTGTAGCGGACGGTGACGTTGTGGGTGCCGAAGGAGTCCGGGTCCGGCCCTCCCAGTTTCACGCCCATGCCGTTCAATGCGTTGTACAGGATGTTCCGCTCGATGATCCCTCGCCCGCGCAGGTTCGCCGTGTTGCAGTAGATCAGCTGATCCTGGTTCGTGTCGTTGCTCTTATAGGTGTCGTGGATCACGCACCGGCGGATGCGCCAGTTCCTCGGTTCGTCGGGAACCGTCCCGGCGACCAGAATCGCGCCGTATGACTTGGCCCCCCAGACCTCGGCGTTCACGAATACCCACCCGACGCCGTTGACGAGCCTGACCATGTGCTTGGTGGAGGCGATGCCGTCTTGCCAGGTCACGTTGAGCCCGTCGATCGTCCAGAAACTCGGCTGGCTGAGCCAG
>DASWVS010000522.1:0-5258 GCA_036401135.1 Fimbriimonas sp. | reverse complement strand
TTCCCAGCGGGTACGAGACGAAGATCGGTGAGGAGGGGGTGAAGCTCTCCGTCGGCGAGAAGCAGCGCGTGGCGATCGCGAGGGCGCTCTTGGCCGATCCCAAGATCCTCATCCTCGACGAGGCGACCTCGTCGCTGGACTCGCAGACCGAGGCGCTGCTCCAGCAAGCGCTCGACAACCTGATGGAAGGCCGGACCTCCTTTGTGATCGCCCACCGGCTCTCGACGATCGTCAAGGCCGACGTGATCATGGTGCTCGAGCAGGGCGTGGTGACCGAACGCGGCAGCCACCTTGAGCTTTTGCGGAACGAAGGGCTCTACTCGCGGCTTTATCGAGAGCAGTTCCGGGTCGCGCTCGAGGCGGCAGCGTAGGCGTGTCGCGCGGACAGGAGTGTGCGCGCTCCGGTCGGTAAACTGGCGTTTCACTCTCCATGCATCCCGTTCTCTTCCGTATCGGCAACTTCGAGGTTCCCAGCTTCGGCGTGATGATGGTGCTGGCGTTCCTCGCCGGGATGTGGATCGCCACCGTCCGCGCCCAACGGTACGGGATCACGAAGCAGCAGATCCAGGACGCCTCCTTCTGGGCGCTTCTGGCCGGCATCCTCGGCGCCCGGATCGTCTTCATCGTGCAGGAGATCCCCTACTACCTGGAGCATCCCGACCAGCTCCTGACGCTCCGCTTCCAGGGCCTCACCAGCTTCGGCGGCCTGATCTTCGGAGCGCTGGCGGTCATGGTCTGGTGCCGGCGGAACCGGGTCCCGGTCCTGAACATGCTGGACGTGGCCGCTCCTGGGTTCCTGATCGGACACGTGATCGGCCGATTCGGCTGTCTGCTCAACGGCTGCTGCTTCGGCAGCGCCTGTCCCCCCGACACACCTTGGGCGATCACCGTGAGCGGTTCCCCCTACCTCCACCACCCCGCCCAGGTGTACGACGCGCTGATGAACGCGGTGGTGCTGGGCCTGCTGCTCCTGCTGGAGCGAAGGAACGCGTTGCGGCTGGGCGAGATGACCGGGCTGACGCTGGCGCTCCACGGTCTGACCCGGTTCATCTACGAGTTTTGGCGAGCGGGGACGGTCGAGGAGGTGCGCAAGAACGTCGCCTCGAGCACCTACTGGGGCAGCCTTCCCATCACGCAAGCGCAGGCGATGGCGCTGGTGCTGGTGCTCGTCGGTTTCGGCGTCACCGTCTACTATCATCGCCGCAAGCGCGAAACCGTCGAGGGGGCGTCGGAATGAGCTGCGCCGAGCTTCTTTCAAGCTTTCAGGGCCAAAAGGCGCTCGTCGTCGGCGACCTTATGCTCGACGAGTACATCTTCGGCCAAGCGACCCGTATCAGCCCCGAGGCGCCGGTTATGGTGGTCCGCCAACGCTCCACGCGCTCCGTCCCCGGCGGCGCTGCCAACGTCGCCGCGAACCTCACGGCGCTCGGGGCGAAGACCGAGATCGTCGGCGTCGTCGGCGCCGATCCCTACGGCGATTCTCTGGCCCTGATGCTGGGCGAGCAGGGCCTCGTCCGGGACGCCTCTCGCCCGACCACCCGGAAGACGCGCGTACTCGGGAACCACAGCCACCAGGTGCTGCGCATCGATCACGAGGAGGACCATCCGGTCGAGGCGGGGATCGAACGGCAACTCCTCGACAAGGCGTTCGAACGGATCGCGTCGATGGACGTCGTGCTGGTCAGCGACTATCAGAAGGGGGGTGTGACGAGCGCGATGATCCGCGAACTGGTGGCGTTCTGCCGCGATCGGAGCGTGCCCGTCGTCGCCAACCCGAAGCCGAGAAGTCTGGTCAACTATCGCGGCGCCGCCCTGGTGAGCCTGAATCGGTTCGAAGCCGGCGCCGCCCTGGGCTCCGGGCAGGTGGAGGACGCCGACGCAGAAACGGCCGCCGCGTCTTTACGAACCCGGTACGAGGTCGAGAACCTTCTCGTGACCCTCGGAGGGAGCGGCATGGCGGCAGCGACTTCCGAAGGCTCCTTTCGCGTCCCTGCGGTCAAGGCCGAGGTCTACGACGAGGCGGGGGCCGGCGACACAGTGATCGCCACCGTCGCGCTCGGGATCTCGGTCGGGCGGTTCGGCCCCAGCCTCCTCGGGCTCGCCGCCCATACATCCGCCGCCGTGGTGCAGAAGGTCGGCGTCGCGGTGCCGACTCGCGAGGATCTCGATCGCATTACCGCCCTTTAGCGCGGCGGTTCCCCGGTAATCTGGGACCAGGATGTTGCCTTATCAGGACCCTGATCTCGACGTTTCCGCGCGCGTTCGCGACCTCGTTTCCCGGATGACGCTCGAGGAGAAGGTTTCCCAGATGGTGAACCTCTCGAGCCCGATCGAGCGGCTGGGAATCCCGCCGTACGACTGGTGGAACGAGTGCCTGCACGGCGTGGGACGGGCGGGCAAGGCCACCGTGTTCCCCCAGGCGATCGGGATGGCGGCGACCTTCGACGAGGACCTCGTCCACCGCGTGGCGACGGCGATCTCGGACGAAGCGCGCGCCAAATACCATGAGGCGGTCAAGAAGAGGTTCTTCAACATCTACTTCGGTCTCACCTATTGGACCCCCAACATCAACATCTTCCGGGATCCTCGCTGGGGTCGGGGCCAGGAAACCTACGGCGAGGACCCGCACCTGACGACCCGGCTCGGCGTTGCGTTCGTCAAGGGGCTCCAGGGAGACGATCCGAAGTACCTGAAGCTGGTCGCGACGCCGAAGCACTTCGCCGTTCACAGCGGCCCCGAGGAGGGAAGAGCCGCCTTCGACGCCAAGGCGAGCCCGAAAGACCTGGAGGAGACGTACCTGCCTCACTTCCGGGCGACGATACAGGAAGGCGGAGCGGCCTCGATCATGGGCGCCTATAACCGCCTGAACGGCGAGGCGTGCAACGCGAGTCCCACCCTCCTCCAGAAGACCCTGCGCGACGAGTGGGGCTTCGACGGCTACGTCGTCTCCGACTGCGGGGCGATTGAGAACATCGCAAACCATCACGGATTGGCCCGCGACTACGCCGAGGCGTCGGCGCTCGCCGTCAAGGCCGGCTGCGACCTCTGTTGCGGCACCGCCTACAGAGACCTGCTGGCGGCGGTCGAACGGGGCCTGCTGTCGGAGGGCGAGATCGACCGCGCGGTGGCGCGGCTGTTCACCGCCAGGTTCCGCCTCGGGATGTTCGATCCCGACGACCGAGTCCCCTTCGCCTCCATCCCTCCCAATGTGGTCGACTCGCCCGAACACCGGGCCCTGGCGCTCCACGTGGCCCAGGAGTCGATCGTGCTGCTGCAGAACAACGGCACGCTGCCCCTCTCCAAGGACGTCGACAGCATCTTCGTCACCGGCCCCAACGCCGCGTCCCTGGACGTTCTTTGGGCGAACTACAACGGCTACAACGGCAGGATGACGACCCTCCTCGAGGGGATCGTCGACGCGGTGGGCGAGGGTACCCGGGTGATGTTTTATCCCGGCTGCCAGCTTGCCGGGCCCGAGACCGACCGATGGGGCCCGGCTGGGTGGGAAGCGCCACAGGCCGACGTGATCGTCGCCTGCATGGGCCTCTCGCCCCTGATGGAGGGCGAGGAGGGGGACGTGGCCCTGAGCGACGGAGGGGGAGACAAGAATTCCGTCGAACTCCCTCCGTCCCAGCAGGCGTATCTGGCGTACCTCACCGGGTTGGGCAAGAAGGTGGTCCTCGTGCTGACGGGCGGAAGCCCGATCGCCTTGCCCGATGCCGCCGCCAGGTGCGACGCGATCGTGATGGCGTGGTACCCGGGCGAAGAGGGGGGCACCGCGGTGGCCGACGTTTTGTTCGGCGACGTGAGCCCGGCGGGAAGGCTTCCCGTGACGTTCCCGTCCTTGAGCCAGGCGCTGCCGCCGATCGGGGATTACGCGATGGACGGACGGACCTATCGTTTCCAGAAGGAGGAGCCGGCCTTTCGCTTCGGCTTCGGCCTTAGCTACACGACGTTCGCCTACGGCAGCCTGGAGGCCAACGCGAGTCGCGTCCGCGTCGCCGTCACGAATACCGGAGGCAGAGCCGGAAGCGAAGTCGTCCAGCTGTACCTCCGGGACCTGGAAGCAAGCACGCGCGTGCCGCGACACTCGTTGGCCGGTTTCCGCCGCGTCTATCTCCAGCCCGGCGAGATGCGCGAAGTCGAATTCGAGCTGCGCCCCGAGCAGTTGACCGTCGTTCTCGACGACGGCTCTCGAGTGCTCGAACCGGGCGAGTTCGAAGCGTTCGTCGGAGGCGGACAGCCGGGAACGCCCGGTGTGGTTTCGCAGAGGTTCGAGGTCTAGCGGATGGGCGAACGGCGGTTCGCCCTCTTCGGCGCGGGTTTCTGGTCCCGCTATCAGCTGGCGGGTTGGAACGAGTTGGCGGGCGCGCGCTGCGTCGCAATCTATAACCGCACGCGCTCGAAAGCGGAGGCTCTGGCGGCGCAGTTCGGCGTCCCCCGTGCCTACGACGATCCCGAGGAGCTGCTGGAGAAAGAGGATCTGGACTTCGTCGACATCTGCACCGACGTCGACACCCATGCCCCTTTCACCCGAATGGCGGCGGAGCGGGGGCTCCCCATCGTCTGTCAGAAGCCTCTGGCGCCGAGCCGCGAGACGGCGGAGGAGTTGGTCCGCTTCTGCTCCGATCGAGGCGTTCCGCTGCTGGTGAACGAGAACTGGCGGTGGCAGACGCCGATCCGCGCCGTCAAGGCCGCCCTGGAATCCGGCGGGATCGGGAGACCGTTCCGAGCCCGCATCGACATGATCTCGGGCTTTCCGGTCTTCCAGAACCAGCCGTTCTTCCGCGACCTCGACCAGTTCATCCTGACCGACCTCGGAAGCCACATCCTCGACGTCGCCCGGTTCCTTTTCGGAGAGCCCGAGCGCCTGTACTGCCAGACGGAAACGGTCCATGAGGACATCCGGGGCGAGGACGTGGCGACGGTGATGCTCCGGATGCCCGGCACGACGGTCGTCTGCGAACTCGCCTACGCCGAAAACCACCTCGAACGGGAGGCGTTTCCTCAGACCCTCGTCTTCGTCGAGGGATCCGAAGGAAGCCTCGAACTCTGCCCCGGCTATGAGCTTCGCACGACGACGGCTGCGGGCACGACGTCCGAGCGGCACCCGCCGGTCCACTACCCGTGGGCCGATCCCGCCTATGACGTGGTGCACGCTTCGATCGTCCCGTGCCAGGCGAACCTGCTCTCGCACCTCGCCGGCGAAGGCCGGGCCGAGACCACGGGCGAGGACAATTTGAAGACCGTCCGGCTCG
>DASWVS010000521.1:0-2917 GCA_036401135.1 Fimbriimonas sp. | reverse complement strand
GTTCGAGGCCGGGATGCGGCGCAACTGGATGAAAGACTATACGGTCCGGCCCAGGGAGTATCGGGGCGACCAGTTCCCGATCCGCTACCTCGAACCGCGGGTCCCGGCAAACCTGCGGGCGATCGGCTACAACATGTACTCCGAGGCGGTTCGACGCAAGGCGATGGCGCGCGCACGCGACACGGCGGAGCCGGCGCTGACGTCGCGGGTCATTCTCGTCCAGGACAAGGGACTGACCGACCAGCCGGGGTTTCTCGCCTACGTCCCCATCTACAGCAGCCTCCACACCCCCTCGAGCGTCGAGGAGCGCCGGAAGCTCATCCAGGGATTCGCCTACAGCCCGATCCGTGCCTACGAGTTCTTTGGCAGCCTGTTTTCAGAGGCCAGCCGATCGCCCGATATCGGGGTGGAGGTCTATTCGGGCGAAGGTTACGCCAAGGAGAACCTCCTCTATCGCCACGAGCCGGCAGGCTTTCAAGGCCGCCCCATCCACCACACGGACACCGAGTCGCTGAGCCTCTACGGCGCGGGCTACCGCATCCGGTTCTTCGCCCCGACCTACTCCTGGATCGTGGGCAGCGCCGAGTTCCTGACGTGGATCCCGGTCGTCGGGCTCGTCATCTCGATGCTCATTTTCGGCGCCCTGCGAGCCCAGCTGACGATGGCGGAGGAGTCGCGGGCCCAGGCGCTCGAAGCCAACCGAAGGGCGGAGAGGGAGCGGTTGCTTTCCGACACGGGCCGCGTCCTCGTAAGCTCGCTCGATTCGAGCAAGACGCTCGACGAGGTCGCCAAGCTGGCGGTGCCGGATTTCGCCGACTGGTGTTCCGTCGACGTTCCCGGCCCCGACGGAGACCTGCGTCGATTGAGCGTTCGCCACATCGATCCTGAGAAGATCGCGTTGGCGAACGACCTGATGCGGAGGTATCCCCCGGACAAGGACGCGCCCCGCGGCGTCTATCACGTCCTCCGCACGGGCATCGCCGAATGGGCGAGAGTGATCCCCGAAAACCTGATCCGGGAGAACGCCAAGGATCCCGAACATCTGGAGCTGCTGCTCGACCTGGGTTTGAAGTCCTACATGTGCGTGCCGATGAGCGTCCGCGGCGAAACGCTCGGCGCCATCAGCTTCGTCTCGTCCGATCCCCGGCGGCTCTACGACGAGGAGGACTTCCGGATCGCGCAGGAAATCGGGACGCGCGCCGCCATCGCCCTCGACAACGCCCGCCTTTACGAAGAGGCGCAGCGCGAGATCGCCGAGCGCGCGCGCGTCGAGGACCAGATCCGCGAGCTGAACGCGAGCCTCGAGAAGATCGTCGAGGACCGTACGAAGGAGCTTCGGGCGACCAACCTCGAGCTGGAGGCGTTCTGCTATTCGGTATCGCACGACCTGCGGACCCCGCTGCGGAGCGTCGACGGGTTCAGCAAGGCGCTGCTCGAGGACTACGGGGAACAACTGCCCCCCGAGGCCCACGGCTATCTGGAGCGGGTGCGCAAAGCGAACCAGCGGATGGACGAGCTGATCACGGCGCTCCTCACCCTTTCTCGGATCACCCGGGCGGAGATCGTGCGCGAGAACGTGAACCTCAGCGAGATCGCCGAATCCGTCGCCCAGGAGGCGTCGAGAGACCTGCCGAAGGAGGACCTCCAGATCATCGTCCAGCCGGACATGATCGCCCGAGCCGACGCCCGGATGGTGCACATCGTGTTCGACAACCTCATTTCGAACGCGCTCAAGTTCAGCATGCGCAGCCAGCCTCAGGTGGTCGAGGTCGGCCGCCGGGCGGGGGTCTTCTTCGTCCGCGACAACGGGGTCGGCTTCAACCCCCACTATCGAGCCAAGCTGTTCGCTCCCTTCGAGCGTCTGCACAATCCGAAGGAGTTTCCCGGCACCGGCGTGGGGCTTGCCACCGTGCAGCGCGTGGTGCACAAGCACGGCGGCGAGATCTGGGCGGAGAGCCAGGAAGGGGAGGGCGCTACCTTCTACTTCACCCTGAGCTGACCGGCCTTATTTTCCCAAACCCTCGACCCACTGCTGCGGCGTCCTTCCGCCTTCGTTGACGTGCGTCACCGGGACCCATCCCGACGGTCCGGGACCCTGGGTGTCCTTCAGCCACTCCTGGGCGAGTTCCTCTCGGGTCGCGGGCAGGAACCAGGAGAGCCCCCGACGGTCTGCCTCGGGTTTGAACTCGTTCCAACGGGCGAGCCACACGTAGTTCGGCGCGAGGCGCGCCTGTCGCACCCTCCACGCCAGGTCCGGGTCGCCGGCTGTCCGAAGCGCCGCCTGGCGCCACAGCTTCTCGGCCTCCACCATCGTGTCGAAGGTGAAGAACGGCGTGTCGGGACCGACCCAGATGACCATGTTCGTGTCTTTCGCCGCATCCGCCATGAGGTTCAGGTACTGGCCGATCGGTTCGGCGGCCGGTCCGTAGTAGCCCTCCAGGAACTCCCGCGTCAGCGCCTTCTCGTCCTGATAGGGGTCCCACATGAGTTGGGCCAGCAGCCAAGCGCGAAGCTCCGCCATCTCGGCGCCGGTCGACTGGTAGGCGCCCTGCTCGAACATCCCGCGCACCCCGTTCTGATGGAAGAACCGGAGGTTCGGCCCCAAAACTCGGTAGTTCGGGAACGGCATCAGGTAGTTGGGGAAGTCGGTCGTGTAGTCCCAGATGGCGAGCCGGTCGGTGAGTTTGCTCCAGTCCTTGAGGTCCTGGGCAAAGGCTGCGTTCGAAGGGTGTTCCAGCGGCTGGGCGAAGTTGCACTCGATGCTGCAGAGCCGGACGATCACGTTCTTGCGCGGCCTGAGGGTCTTGGGGGCCTTGCGGGTGTACTGATAGGCGAGGGTGTCGATGGCGACGTCCGGGTGGTCCTTCTCGATCTTCTCGGCGACGTAGTTCGCGAGGCTCAGAACGGTCGCCGCGTG
>DASWVS010000520.1:0-2627 GCA_036401135.1 Fimbriimonas sp. | reverse complement strand
GTCGGCCGGGGAGCGGGGGGTGGGAAGGCGCTCGCTTCTTAGATAGAGTTGGGCGGCAAGATCCGAAGGAGTCGCCGACGCGAAGAGGGAAGTCAGGTACGGCCGCGAGGTCGGGTGGATCGAAAGCGTCACGAGCGCCCCGATGGCGGCACCCACCAGAGTCCTCGCAAGAGGCGTCATCGAACGAAGCTGTTCGATTCGTGCAGCTCGAGGTTCGGGAAGATTCGACCGGGGTAAAAGACTTTCGCCTCGCTACCCGGCAGGTCGCTCTGCTTCAACTGCGTCGGCCTCCCGATCAGTGCCAAGGCGGCGAAGATGGCAATGCAGGCGATGCCGGCGCCGGCAAGGGCCGGCGTCCAGTAGCCGATGCTGTCCCGCACGCGCCGAACGCGCCAGTGTCGGATCACCCTTTCGTCGAACTGGGGCGCCGGAGCCGGATCCAACGTCGCCGCACGGAGCATGTCCAGCGCCATGGCGCTGGTCGATTCCATCGCGCGGCACGCGGGGCATACGAGCCGGTGCCGGCTAAGGAAACGAGTCTCGCCGCCGGTGAGCTCTCGATCGACGCGCTCATGGACGAGGCGCTGGAATTTACCGCAGCCGAACAGCCGGGCCATCATTCGCCGACGGCCTCCAACCAAAGCTTGCGGAAGCGCTCGCGAGCGGTGTGGAGCCTCGATCGAACGGTGCCGATGGGCACCCGCATCACTTCCGCGACCTCTTCGTAGCTGAGCTGCTCCATCTCGCGCAGGACGAGCGTCGCGCGAAGCTCCGGCGCCAGTTGGGCAAGAAGCTTCTCGATGAGCACCCGGTTCTCGACCGTCCCCCCTTCGTGGGGTTGGGCGCGGTCGAACTCGACGAGTTCCGCGCGCTTCAGGCGAAGCCGGTCCATACAAAGACGGACGCAGATACGGTAGAGGTAACCGGAGAAGGCCCGGTCGTCGCGGAGCTTGCCCAGCTCTCGGAAAGCCTTCAGGAACGACTCCTGGGCGACGTCCTCGGCTTCATGCCGGTCCCGCAGGAGGTTCGTGGCGGTCCGGACGAGGCGGTTTCGGTGCCTCGCCACGAGGTTCGTGAGCGCCGACTCGTCGCCCAGGCGACAACGGGCGACCCACTGGCGTTCTTGAATCACCGGATCGATGGGCGGTGCCGCCGAAATGCTGCCTTCGTTCATAGAGATGCGCAGGATCGCCACTTCATCATACACGACGTTCTGTTGTAATTCGAACGTTCGAATCTGAACCTTCGATCCTCCTCTGAGTGTACTCCGACGGTAGAATTGCCGTCACATGCCCGTGCCGTGGATTGTTCTGCCTTCGATCCCCAGCGAGCCTATCCAGACGAAGATCGACGAAGACCTGACCGTCATCGCGCGCGTGGTCCGCTACGACCGGGTGAACCGGATCTACCGGTTCCGGGAGGGGGTCGAAGCCAGGTACGGTCCAACGACGGTCACCGCGGACGAACTCGAAGTCCATGCGGCGGAAGAGGTGCAGACCGCCTACGCTCGGGGGGACGTGCGGGTCGTGGATCCCGACGGAACCCTCAACGCGAGGAACCTGACCTTCAAGTGGACGCAGGGCCAGCAGACAGGGCAGGCAGAGGACGTGAAGCTTGACTTCGCCGGCGTTCTCATCGAGGCGAGGACGGCGACGCTCAACCCGACCGAGTGGACGCTGACCGACGTGTACGGCACGAGCTGCCGGAACGAACCGCCGCTTTTCGCGCTCCGGACTCCCCGCATCGTCTTGAAGCCGGGTCGCAGCGGCAGGATCGAGAAGCCGTCCCTCGACTTGCTGGGTCAACGGCTCCCGTCGCTGCCCACTCAGAAGTTCAACCTGGATCCCAGGACCCAGGGCATCCGGATCCCTTCGGTCAGCTACCGGAAGGAGGACGGCTTGGGCGTCAGTTGGGACAGCGGCTGGTTGGTCGATCCTCAGACGGCCGTCTCGGCATCCTACGCCGCCTACCCCGGCTCGCGCCCGAGCTACGGCATCCAGGCAGCGAGGAGTTCGGTTCCGGCCGAGAACGCCACTCGGCTGATCGTCCCCCGATCCGATCTGGCGGATCGATTCGACTACTCGTTCTTCGACAGCGTCGAGCAAGCCTCGCCCAAAGCCGAGGAGAATATCCTACACGACGAGAGGAACGCCGTCAGCGTGGGCTCCTACTGGTTCCAGGGATCGGGAAACGACCGCTCCGACGACAACTATACGAAGCCGTTCGAAATCGCCTACGAACGCGGCGGCGACTTTGGCGCGGTCGGAGGGGTCGCCCAGGTTCGGCTGCAAACGATCCGGAGAGAACTGGAGCCGGTGAAAACACGGATTAGCCTGAACGCCAGCGCCGGCCCCAGACCTCGTACGTTGGCCCCCGGGCTCGTCGCCTATGCGCGAAGCGACATCGCCGGCTACCTCGGTGCGGAATCCTCCGGATGGTTGCGCGGACAGCTTGGGCTGACCTATCAGCCGGTCAAGGAAATCACTTTAGGGGCGTCGGTCCACCGCAGCCTTCTTGCCGGAACGCCTGCGTTTCCGATCGACGAACTCGATTCGCCGCACGGCGGCACGGCCCGGATCGACCTCAACCTGGGGCCGACCCAGTTCACCCATATCTGGAGGTACGAC
>DASWVS010000519.1:0-3312 GCA_036401135.1 Fimbriimonas sp. | reverse complement strand
GCCTTGTTGAACCGGTGGATCTCGTCGATGAACAGGATCGTCCGCTGAGGAAGGCGGAACCGCGCCCGCTCTACGATCTTGCGAAGGTCGGCGACGCCCGCCGAAACCGCGCTCACCCGCTCGAAAACGGCATGGGTGGCGTTCGAAACGATCTCGGCGAGCGTCGTTTTGCCCACTCCCGGGGGGCCCCAGAGGATGATCGAACCCAGCCGGTCGGCTTCGACCGCCTTACGGAACGCCGCCGAGGGGTTCACCAGGTGCTGTTGTCCGAAGAACTCGTCGAAGGTCCTCGGCCGCATTCGAGCGGCGAGCGGAGTTCCGTAGCTGGGAACCCGGCTTTCGTCGAACAAACCGCTCTGTTCGTCGCTCACAGTGCGACGATACCCGTAGGTTCGCCGGTCCCCTGCGCGAGCGACAGGAGGTAACGTCTTCCCATGCCCGAGATCGTCGTTCGACCTTATGAGGATCGCGACCGCGACGAGGCCTTCAGCGTCCTTGCCCTCACGTACAACGACGGACGGGAGATCGAGCCGGAAGAGCGGCGTTGGCGCCTGACGGCGGGGTACGTCGCGGTGCTCGACGGCCGGATCGTCGGCGTCTACGGGATCCTCCCGCTGACCTGCACTCGAGGCGAGGCGGTTTTGACCCACGGCGGAATCGCCGGGGTGGCGGTTCTGCCGGAACACCGCCGCACCGGGGTCGGCTCCGCAATGCTCCGTTACGCCCCCGGCCGAATGCGCGCCGAAGGGCTGCACCTGGGATCGCTGTACGCCTATCGGGAGGCGTGGTACCGGAAGTTCGGGTTCGAGGTCGCTGGACGCCGGCTCGAGATCAAATGCCCGGTGAGCCGCCTGCCGAAGGTTCGCACGGATCTGCCGATCCGCCGACTCGGACCTGGCGACTGGCGGATCTTCCAACCCTGCTTCGAGGCATGGGCGAAGGAGCGGAGCGGGATGAGCCTCCGCTCGGAGACGCTTTGGGGGCGCTTCCTGAACGAGAGCAAGCCGAATGCGATCTACGTTGCCGGAGATCCGGTGGAGGGGTACGTCGCCCTCAGCCACCAGACCGCCTTTTGGGCGGACCAACGGCTGAGCGAGGTCGTATGGAGCACCGAGCGCGGGTATCAGGCCTGCCTCGAAATCATGACGCACCTCGGGATCAACAAGGAATCGCTCACCTGGTACGAACCGTCGGACAGCCCCTTTTACACGCGCCATCTCGACCAGGGGATCACCGTCCGGCTCGAACGGCCGATCATGTTCCGGGTGAACGACGTCCCGGAGTCGCTGCGCCGGCTCAAGCCGCGATCGGAAGGCCGTTTCACCGTGGCCGTGGACGACGAGCTGGTCCCCGAGAACCGAGGGCCATGGAGCGTGGTCTACTCGCCCGAGGAGGTGAGGGTCGAGCCGGCGGACGATGCGGACATCGCCCTCGACATCCGCCAGTGGACCCAGGCGTTTCTCGGCGAGCCGAGTCTCGAGGACCTGCGGCGCCTCGGTCTGGTGGGGGTCAGGAACCAAGCAGGATTCGCGTCGGCGGCGCAACTCCTCACGCCGCTGCCGACGTATTGCGGAGAGTTCTTCTAGGGACGTCCGACTTAAACGCCGATGCGCTTTTCGATGCTCGCCCTGGGGATGGTCGTCCTTGTCGGCTGTCGGCCATCCGCCGGGGGCACGGAGAAGCCCAAGCCCTCGTACGGGCAACCCGAAGTTCTGATCGCGCTCGACGATTCGCGGGTCAAGGAGAGCTCCGGTCTTGCGCCGAGCCGCCTCATTCCGGGCTCGTACTACACGATCAACGACAGCGGCAACCCTCCCGAGATCTATCGGCTCGAGCCCCGCACCGGCAAGGTCGAAGCCATTCCGGTTCCCGGCGCCGAGAACGTCGACTGGGAGGACCTCGCCACCGCGGCGATCGACGGACGTCCCTACATCTTTATCGGCGATATCGGCGACAACACCGGGCGGAGGGCATCGATCACCGTTTACCGAGCGCCCGAAACGGTCGAAGGGGAGAACCTCCGCATCGACCAGACCTACACGCTCCGGTATCCGGACGAACCGCACAACGCCGAGACCCTGATGGTCCACCCGAACGGCGACCTCTACATCGTCACGAAGGCAGCCACAAGGCCGTCGATGGTCTTCAAACTGCCCCCACCGGCCGCCGGAGGGGAATACGTACTTCAGAAGGTCGGAGAGGTCCAGCTTGGAACGGAGTTGCGGGAGTCGCGCCTCGTGACAGGCGGAGCCGTTTCGCCGAATGGGGACCGGGTGGTGCTGCGCACCTACATGTCGGCGTACGAGTTCGCCGCCCCGAAGGCGTTCGACGACTGGGTGAAGGCCGTTCCGAGCCCCGTCCGCACGAATTTCGACGGCCAGGGCGAGGCGATCACCTACGCGCTCGACGGGAGCGGCATGCTTACGAGCAGCGAGGGCCGGCCCTGCCTGATCTCCTCGATTCCATCAGATCCGTAAAAATACCAGGATACATAAAGTATCAGTGGCGATCGCGGCGCGATCTGCGCAGCGCGGAGCCAAGTTGAGAGATATTGCGGCCGTCACCGCAATAATGGACAAATTACCATTAGTTTTGTATCCACAGGTTGAACGGAGTCGCATTAAGGCAGGTATAAAGACGAGTCTGCAGCCAGGCAAGAGGAGGTGTCCAAATGCGCAACTGCTCACAGAAGGTGAGTAGCGTACTTGCTCTCATCGCTTTCGCAGGGATCGCGATGGCGGGAAAGCAAGGTAGCGAAACAATCAAAGTGGAAACCAAAGTGGTCGCCAAGACCCTGGAAGGTGGGATCCACTATAAATTCAGCCGATCGGTAGGAGCCGGCCGTCTGATCAAAGCGAGTGCGGGGAAGGATGGGTTCGTTCGAAAAACCTATCGCGTTTCCTACAAAGACGGCAAAGTCGTCGATCGTGAACTTATCAAAGAGGAGCGATCCGAACCAAAGCCCGCACTGATGCTGATGGGAACGTCCGGTTTCAGCTCGAGCCGAGGGAGTTTCACGCGCCGCCGCGTGATGACGATGACCTCGACCGGCTACGACCCGAGCCCGGCCACCATCGGACCCGGAGCGACCGGCAGAACCGCCACCGGGCGGATCGCAAGATACGGCGTCGTCGCCGTCGATCCGCGGGTCATCCCGCTCAACAGTCTCGTCTTCGTGGAGGGCTACGGTTTCGCGATCGCGGCCGACACGGGGGGAGCCATCAAAGGAAACAAGATCGACCTCTGTTTCAACTCGAGGAGCCAGGCGCTTCGTCACGGCCGACGAAAGGTTCGCGTCCACGTTTTGAAATA
>DASWVS010000518.1:0-3312 GCA_036401135.1 Fimbriimonas sp. | reverse complement strand
GGTCCTCGCCACCTCCCGCGTACCGCTGAACCTGGACGGGGAATGGATCCTTCGCATCGGCCCGATCGACGAGGACGAGAGGCTCTTCCTTTCTCGCACGCGCGCCGCCTTGGGCGGCGACGATCTTCCGGAGACGGATCTGCAGGCCGTAAAGCGGGTTCTGCCCCGGCTTAACGGCATCCCTTTGGCGATCGAAATGGCAGCCGCGAGCGTGCCGGCGCTGGGGATGGATGGCCTAGAACGCAAGCTCAACGAGGTGGCGAGCCTCGCATCCTCGCGGCTCGACCACCAAGGCCGCCAGTCGGATCTCTTCCACGTGATCGGAACCTCGCTGGACCTGCTTTCCCGAGGCACCCGCGACTTGCTGGAGAGGCTCTGGCCTTTCGAAGCCGGTTTCACCTTTGAAACGGCGACCCGGCTGACGGACGAGGATGCCGATGGGGCGGTGCAGGAGTTGCAGGACCTTTCACTCGTCCACGTCCTCGACACGTTCTCGGGGGTGCGCCTGTCGGTACTCCGGGTCGTGCGCGAGTACGTGGAAGGGGTACTGGAGCCGGAGCGAAAGCGGCAAACGATTCGAGCGCTCGCCGGGCTTTTCCACGGGCAGGGAAGCGCCGACAACGCCCTCGGATACCATAGCGAGGAGGACTTCGCAAAAGCCACGGAGGAAGCACCGAACATCATGTCGGTCGCCTGTTTGGCCGCTCGCCACCAACTGCCGGATCTTGCCGCCGATCTATTATCGACGCACTACCTCCCGTTGCGCGTTCGAGGGATCCACGAGCAGGTCTACAAAGACGTCGTGGCACTCGGCGAGCAGGTGGACGACCTCAGAAGGATGCGCCTCGCCACGATCGAAGGGTATTTAGCGCTGCTGTTGGCGTTGGACGCCCCGCGCCAGCAACGCGCCTTGGACCGCATCGTCGAACTGGGGCGGCGGCTTAACGATCCCCGCTACCTCGCGCTCGGATATGCCTTCCAGGCGAACCGCGCAGGATGGTTCCTCCACGATACCGACCTCTGCCTGCGCGCGGCTCAGGAGTCGCGGCGGTACGCCGAACGGATGCGCGAGGAGGCGCTGGCCGATCGAGACTACACCCACGTGGGCCACGCATGGTTCCTCACCTCCAGCCTTTTCCAGGCGGAAGGGCGCTGGGAGGAGGCACTCGAAGCGCTTTATCGTGCGCGGTGGTTTCCAAGCGGCTACTACACCGAAGGATCCGGCTCGCTCCGCCCCCCTCCTTTCATCCTTCGCGCCGAGGTGGTCCCCCTGTTGATGTTGGGCCGAGTCGCCGACGCGGAAAGGGTGGCCCAGGCGTTCCCGAAAGAGGACACCTCCTGGATGCGCATCGCTTGCTTCAAGTCGGATATCGTGACGCTGAGGTTCGCCCTTAGCCGGACCCTTGTACCCGACGTGCTTCGGGACCGAGCCTTCGACCTGGCCGACATCCTGGAGTTCGCAGCCTTTGCCTTGGACGTGAAAGAGACCGCCGCGAAGTGCCTTGCGGCGGCAGACCTTTGGCGAACCAGCCACGGCATGGTCGCAACCGCGTTTGCGCAAGATCTGCGTAGCAGACTGGGGTTCTCTCCCGACGACCGGTCCATCGTCGACTTCGAAGGCCTCTTGGACGAGTTGCGTCTCGAACTTAACCGTTTTTAGACCCTTTTTAGACCTTTCTCGAACAATCGTTTCGTCTTTCACGGCGCGTTGCCGGAAAGCGAACGAGAGGTCTCATGCCGGTTCAGTTTGGTCGCAAGCTCCCCGAATCTCAGCTCCAGCCGCGTAAGCCGTGGTCACCCGACGGCGGCCTGTTGGTGGGACGTTCAAGCAGGTCGAGGCTTTCCAGGCCCCCTTGAATGTCCGCCCGAATTCGTTCGTGTTCTTGCCAGCGCCCGCTGCTTTGCTTCCCTCGCCCACTTAGCCGAAGCGATCGCTCGTTCATTGGAGGTACTGCCTTGCTAAAACGTTTTCTACTGTCAATCGCAACCCTCGCCACAATAGCCCATGCCGAGGTCTATGACCTGACGACTCAGTTCGGGAACGGTGCCAACCCGAGCGGCACCTGGTCCTACGGCTATTCCGCTTCCTTCCAAGGGTCCTTCAACCTCATGACCCGATTTGGGTACGACTGGCGACTCGGACCGCTTTCCGGAGCGTACTGGGGACCCCAGGACCAGAACATCTGGTTGAACACGACCAGCTCGACGATGTATGGGACAAGGCCCGGCCACATCTCGATGCATACGGGGTGGGGACAGGAGCCGGTGATCGTCAGGTGGACCGCTCCGGAAGCCGCGACGGCGACGATCAGCGGCTACTTCGGCCCCGGCGACGCCTTCGTCTCCCGGAGCAAGGCCGTTCTCCATAACAACAGCGTCCTTTTCCGGGTCGATAACAGCACCGGGACCGCCGCCTTTAGCGAGACGGTCGCCGTCCAAGCCGGCGATACGATCGACTTCGTCAACTTCAACGTTTACTACAACGGCAACGTCGAGATCAACGCGACGATCACGACGACGCCTGCGAACGAACCTCCCGTGCTGGAGGAGATCGGCTTCCAGCAAGGCGACGAAGGCTCCGAACTCAGCTTCGTCGCGACGGCGACCGATCCGGATCTGCCGGACGACACCTTGACCTACTCCCTCGTCGACGCCCCGGCAGGCGCTTTCATCGATGCCGGCACCGGGGTCTTCGCATGGACTCCCGAGGACGACGGCCTTTACTCCTTCACGGTCAAGGTCACGGACAGCGGAGGTCTTTCCGACGAGCAGACGGTCCACGCGACAATCGACAATGTCGTACCGGCGGTCCGATACCTCGGTCCGGCATCGGGCTACGTCTTCCCGGTGGCCACCCCGGTTTTGTTCGAAGGGAGTTTCACCGATCCCGGAGCGGACAGCATCTGGTCGGCCTGGTGGACTTTCGACAAGGAACTCCCGGTCCTTGGGGACGAGGCGCGAGTCGACCTTTTAACCCCGAACTCGGTCCTGTCGCCGGGCGCGTTCGCCCAGAAAATCGAGTTTGCGTTGCCCGGAGTCTACACGGCGACGCTCTCGGTCCAGGACAAGGACGGCGAGCAGGGCACGGCGACCGTCGTCGACGGCGCGGGGTCGCTGCCGGCCTTCGTCGTAGTGTACGACCCGGACGGGCCGTCGGTCACCGGAGGCGGGTGGATCCACTCGCCGGTCGGGGCGATGCCCGGCAACCCCGGTGCATCGGGAAGGGCGACGTTCGGGTTCTTCAGCCGCTACCAGAAGGGGGCGAGCGTGCCCACCGGAAACGCCGAGTTCCGCTTCCGTGCCGGCGACCTG
>DASWVS010000517.1:0-6863 GCA_036401135.1 Fimbriimonas sp. | reverse complement strand
ACTTCTTCGCGATCTCGTCGAGTTGAAGCTGAACCCAGGCTCGAGCGCCGTCGGTGGTGGAAGCGCCGTCGCCCAGCCACCCGCCGCCGAGGGGGCTCCAGGACAGGGGCGTGATCTTCTCGGCGAGGCACTGGTCGAGGGTGCCGTCGACGAAGCAGTCCAGCCGTCCCAGGTGGATCTCGACCTGGTTCACGACGAGGCGGTAGGGCAGCGCCGATTGGAGGGCGGTCACGAACGAAGGCATGAAGTTCGAAACGCCGAAGTAGCGGACCTTCCCCGCCCGGTGGAGCACGTCGAACGCCTCCGCGACCTCGGTGGGGTCCATGAGCAAGTCGGGCCGGTGAAGCTGGTAGATGTCGATCGTCTCGATCCCGAGCCGCTCGAGCGACTTGTCGCAGGATTCGAGGATGTGCTTCTTCGAGAAGTCGTAGCGGTGGGGCGAGTTCGGGTGGGGCTCGCCGGGGAACCGGATGCCGCACTTGGTGGCGATCACGATCTCTTTGCGCATCGAGGGCGCCTTTTTCAGGACCCTTCCGAATATGGACTCGCACCCGCCGGCGCAATAGATGTCGGCGTGGTCGAACAGCGTGTACCCTGCCTCGTACGCCGCGAGGACCGACTTCTGGCCCGCTTCCTCCCTCTCGGGCGTGATCTCGTTCGGGTTCCAGGTTCCCGCAATGCGCATGCAGCCGTAGGAAAGGCGAGAGACGACGAGATCGGTGTTCTCGATGCGCTGTGTTTTCATTTTTGTGTCGGTAGTTGCTCGCCCGGAGTATAACCCGAACCGTCCCCGACAAGGGTTCGTCTAAGGCGTTGGGAGAGCGACCGCGCACTGCGGTGCGTAGCAAAGGAGTATGAAATAACGTGAGATCGCTCGCCATTGCCATCTGTCTGCTCGGAATCGCCCACGCGCAAACGACGACGCGGGACGTCGACGCCGAAATCACCGCCGCGTACGGCCAGTTGCGCGCGAACAACAACCTGTTCATCGAGTTGGCCGGAGTGCGGACCCTCGGGACCACCACCACCGAACTCAAGACGCAAGCCTATTGGCAGACCGACACGACCGTGACTCCGCCGGTCCTGCGCGCCGAGATCTGGCAGTACCGGAACAACGAGCTCCTTTCGCGAACCATCGGAGACGGGCGGACGATCTGGACCTACCACAACGATTCCTTCACGTACTCGGCAACCCCCTATGGGCGCTGGAGCCAGGATCCCAACCCTCGCTACCGGGCGGACTTCATCGACCTGATGACGGAATCGGCGGGCGAGGAGGCGAGCTATATCGCCCGGCTCCTCCGGGAGATCTTCGCGGGCGACAACGCCGCCTACCGTTCGTGGATGCCGGCGGTCGAGCCGGTGAACGGCACCGACGACCCGTTCGACGTGGTCTATACGCTCGGTGATCCCAAGAAGCGCGAGGTCGTCTTCGATCTGGACATGGAGGACACGGGTCTCCGGCTCACCGGTATCGATTTTTACGACCAGAAGAAGATCGGGACGAGACTGCGCGAGACGACGTGGCGGATCGACGTGCTCGCCGAGAGCTTCGTCCCGCCGACGATGGACTTCCGGCCGAAGTCGATGGCGGACCTCGCCGGCTGGAAGCAGGTTACGCGACCCAAGCCCGGGATTCAGTAGTCCGGGCTGAAGGCTTCGAACCGGTCCCAGGCCGAGTCCGTTACGGGGCCCAGGAAAAGGATCTCGCCGTCGATCGCGGCGAACACCGGCGCGCCCTCGATGATCGCGTCCCACTCGCCGGACCTCTCCATCGCGATAACACGGTCCCACTGGCTTTTCGGGAAGATCGCCCGGAGGTCCTTGACGGTGGCGTCGAGGAGCAGGGTCGTGACGGGCGTCCGGAAGGAGCCTTCGATGAGCTTTCTCCAGACGGCGATCAAAGCGAGCGCGGAGGACTCCCCACCGACGACCAGGGGAGGCTTCCCGGCGAATGAAGCGCCGTGGAGATCGGCTCCGACCACGTCGGGAAGCACGACGCCCCGCTTTTCGATCGTCGGAACCTGGCGCTTCCAGAGCATCTACTTCATGGCGGGCTCGACCAGCTCCGGCAACAGGCCGGGACCGTACCCGCGCAAGTCGCCGACGATCCTGCCCTGCCGATCGATGAGGATGAAGGTTGGAAGGCCCGTTACCCGGTAGGGGCCTGAGGCCTCCTGAAGCTCCTCCCGGAAGACGGGGTAGGTGGTGCCGGCTTTCTTCTTGTGATCCAGCAGCAGATCCTCGGCTTCGTTGCTGATCGACATGACCTCGAAGCCCTGGTCCTTGTACTTCCGGTACAGCGCCTCCACTTCGGGACTGGACTGGCGGCAGGGTCCGCACCAGGTGGCCCAGAAGTCGAGCAGCACGACCTTGCCCTTCAGATCGCTCAACCGCACCTTCTCCTTCGAACCGATTCTCGCCACCTCGATGTCCGGCGCGGCCTGTCCGACCATTCCGCCGTCGTCCGGAGGCGCCGACTGGCAACCGGCTAGAAAAAGGATCGGGAAAAGGGTTCTTGTGCGCATGGTTGGACGGGCGGGTCTACCGATTCTACGCTTCACGCTCGCCGAACGGCATCGAGCGAGCGAAAGTCCGTATGTGGAGGCAGCTGTCTTTCATGCAGGATGCCTTCGATCCACTGAACCCGGTGGGCGACGGCTCCGGGTTGCGACGCCAGGATCCGGTACTCCTCCCCGCGAATCTGGATCGCGCAGTTGTCGTCGAGCGCAACCCCGACCCCCGGCTCCGATCGCATCATCTCCCGAAAATCGCCCAGCCGAAACGGCTCGCGCGAGGCATGCGGGCACAGCACCAGATCGACGAAGCCCAGACAATCCACCTTGGCGGTCAGAACGTCCGGGATCCCTTCGAACTGCGGCCAGTCGCTGTTGCCGGCCTGGAACCAGCACAAGGCGCCGGCGCTCACGCCCCCGGCGGGCTTGCCCGCTTCCAGGTGCCCGCGGAGGAACCGGTCCACGCCCAGCTGCCGCCACCGGGCTATCATCGCCTTCGTGTTCCCACCGCCCACGTACACCAGGTCGGCGCGGGCGATCTTGTCTTGGGCTGTCTCGGACGAACCGTCCTCGCCCCAGAGCCGGAGCGCCTCCACGGTGCAGCCAAGCCTCGAGTAGGCTCCGCGAACGGTTTGGACATACGTCGCGTCGTCCTGGCTCGCGGTGGGAACGAAGAGGACGAGGGGGTTCGTTTTCCCCGAAAGGCGGATCAGTTCGCGGTCGAGGATTTCGGTCTCGCCGATGCCGACCTCGCCCCCTCCGATGGCGACGATGTTCACCGCCGGCTCCCGTTGTCGGCGGGTGTCAGGTCGAGTCGCATCTGTGGAAGATACCCCTGCGAAAGCTGGGCTTACCAGCGCCGCGCCCAGGCCTCCCGCAGGTACATTCTAGGTGCCAATGGCCGCCGTCGTCGATCCACAGACTCCGTCCGACGTGGAGCACGAGAACGCGACGAGGGTCGTTTGGCAGCTCGCGTGGCCGGCGGTCGCCCTGAACAGCCTGCAGGTGGTCAACACCCTGCTCGACCGTTTTTTCATCGGCCACCTTTCGCAGGCCGCCCTCACCGCCCACGGCGGCTCGCTGAACCTGATGTTCCTGATGTTCTCGCTCGGAGTGGCGATCGCGACGGGGGCGACCGCCCTGGTGAGCCGGGCGTTCGGCGCGAATCAGCCGCACGAGTTTCGGGAGGCGAGCCGGCAAAGCCTGTCGCTGACGATCGCCTTCAGCGTCGTTCTCAGCCTCGCGACCGCCCTGGGGGCGCGCGCGTTCTCCGGATTCATCCTGCCCCGCGAGGATGTGGCGGCGGCGGCGGAGATGACGTCGTTCCTCCTGGTGTACGCGACCGGGATGCCCGCGATCTACGGGATCCAGACGCTGGCGGGGGCCTTGCGCGGGGTCGGCGACACGAAGAGCCCGATGGTGATCAGCGGGATGCAGATCCTGCTCCACATCCTCCTGAACTACGTCCTGATCTTTCCTTCCCACCGGATTGGCTCTTTCATCGTTCCCGGCGCGGACCTCGGCTTGATCGGGGCGGCGTTGGCGATCTCGATCAGCGCGTGGATCGCCGTTTTCGCCTACATGGCGCATCTGCCGAAAACGCCGCTGGGGTCGCTCTGGCGGATCGCGGTTCCCCATCTCTCCTGGGCATGGAGAATCCTACGGATCGCGTTTCCCGCGGCGATCCAAGCCGCACTGCGGGTGTTTTCGCTGATGGCGTTCACGCTCATCCTCGCTTCGGCGCCGCAGGGGTCGGCGGCGATCGCAGCGATGAGCGTCGGCTTCGCGATCGAAGGGATCATGTTCATGCCCTCGTTCGGCCTGTCCGCGGCCGCGGGAGCGTTGGTCGGGCAGAGCCTGGGGATGGGACGGCCGGACCGGGCGGAGCGTCTGGCATGGATCTCGGGCCACCATGCGGCGCTGGTGACGCTGGCGCTTGCGGGACCGATCTACCTCCTTGCCCCCCAGATCGCCACCACACTCGTCGAGAACAAGCCCGCGATCTCGGATCAGGCGACGGTGCTCCTGCGGTACCTCTGCCTCACCGAGGTGATGTTCGCCTATGCGATGGTGATGCTCGGAGCGATGCAAGGGGCCGGCGACACGAAGCGGCCGCTCTGGATCACCGTGTTCTCGCTCTGGGGCATGAGGGTCCCGCTCGCCTTCTTCCTCACGTTCGCGGCGGGCGACGTCGTCGGCTACGGCTGGGCGATCCCTGTCGGGGTCGGGCTGGGGACGACGGGCGCGTGGATCTCGATGTCGATCACCCAGGCCGTCACCGGCTTCCTCAGCATCGTCGCGTTCCGCGATGGAAAGTGGAAGACGATGGAGGTCTAGCGCTCCGGGCCCCGCTCGAGCAGGGCGTGGCGCCAGCCCCGGACGCTGACCGAGCAGCCCAGCGCCCGGAGGCAGTGCAGGAACCGCTCCAGGATGAGCGCTCCCGCCGGAAGGGTCTTTTCCCTGCCCGGCTCCATCCCGACGATCGCGGCGCGCTGGGCGTCCGTCATCGGCATCATCCAGCCGACGGCCTTGCTGACCTCCTCGTAGTCCAGCCACTGCCCGTGAACCCGGTCCGGATCCCACTCCGCCATTCGCTCACGGATCGAGACCAGGTTCGTCCCCGTCGCTCCCAGGACCACGACGTGCCCGCACTGCCGGGGAAGATACACCAGTCCGACCTCGTCGTCGATCTGCTCGATCGCGCCGAGGATCTGCATCGTGTGAGGGGACTCGTCTGTCAGCACCGTGCTTTTGAGGCCCAGCGTCCCGATCGGATAGCTGCGCCGGAAGCGCACGTCCCACCCTCCGTCCGTCCGGTCGGCCGTCAGAAGCTCGGTGCTGTGGCCGCCGGGATCGACGATCGAGAGGCGCGGGTAATTGGCGAAGAGCGGATCGTCGGCGACGGCGTGGAAGCCGAGATCGGCCTCCTCCTCCCCGATCAGCACCTCCACCGGCGTGCCTTGCGCCTCGGCACGGGCGAGAAACTCGCCGGTGTTGGTCGCGATCCGCGCCGCCATCGTCGCTGCCGCCCGGACCTCCTCGGCTCCCAACTCCCGGGCTTTCGCGTAGAACTTACGCAGGGCGTCGAGGGTATGCCCCATGCCCGGCTCGCCCAAGAGTCCGGTGCCGCGCGTCCCCTCTCCGAGGGCGGTCACCGCCGTGGCTTCTGCAACGGGATGCCAGCCGCCATCCCTGTGCTCCTCGACGACGAGGAGCACCGAGTTCGACCCGACGTCGATGACGGCTTTGCGCACCGCCGGATTGTACTTGAGGCTACATCGACCAAGGCTCCGCGTGGCGATCGTGCTCGTCCGACCACCGTCTCTGAAGCTTGAGGAGCACCTGTTGGATCGGCTCGGGCAACGGCTGGGGATCGCGCGTCGACGACAGGAACTCCGCCAGGTTCTCCTTGCGGCCGGTGGCGCCGACAGTGGTACAGACCTGCGGAACGCCGTATACGAAGCGCACGCAGAACTCGGTCCAGGTGCGGCACCCCGACTGTTCGAACAGAGGGGCGACCTCGGTGGCGCGGCTTCGGAGGTATTCCGGCCCGTGGTCTCGGATCCGGTAGACGTCTCCCCCGCCCACGGTGCGCATCGCGACGATATCGACGTTCCCGGTTTGAACCTGGTCCCAAAGCTCGTTCGTGACAAACCGCTGCAAAGGGTTCAGGTAGAAGATGAGGCCTTCGACCAACTGATGGAGGTGCCCGGCTCTAAGGGCGTCCAGGGGAACGGACGAGGTCCACGGCCACGTCTCGAGCACGTACCGACCGACCAGGCCTTCCTCCTTCAGCGCATTCAGAAGCTCGATCGACGCCCCGCCCTTTCGGACCTCCTCGGCAAGCCCCCCTCCCGGGCAGAGTTGGCCGATCGCCATCTTCTCGAGCCCCACAGCCTCGAGCTGGCGCAGGATCTGCTCGCGGACCTGTTCGACCGACTCCCAACCGATCTTGAAGATCAGGGGCGGCACGTTCGATCGATCCTGGTCGAACGCCGCCTTGAGGACCTGGAGGGCCTGGCCGTACTGGTCGCTGGTATGCATCCACACCCCGGCATCGATCGCCGCGCGGGCCACCCCCACGCGCTCGTCGAACGGGATCTTCTCGTCTCCGAGCCGGGTCGTGCCGTAGACGTATCGGGAGAGATCGGTAAGCATGGAGCCAGGATACTGCTTCTAGTCCGGCGTCAGCTTGACGAAGACGACGCCCCTGTGGGGGACGGTCGCGGTATAGGAGCCTTCGACGGACGCCACGTCCTTCTGCCGCCAGAGGTCCCGCACCTTGTGCCGTCCTTTGATCCCCAGCTCGGTCCATTGGACCGTCGCCTACGCGGGCTCGTCTCCCCG
>DASWVS010000516.1:0-2063 GCA_036401135.1 Fimbriimonas sp. | reverse complement strand
CCTCGACCTTGCCGGCGTCGATGGACGAGGTGAGCTTCGAGTAGAGGGCGAGGCCGCGGCCGGTTTCCTTCGCCAACGCCAGCTGATCCTCCCTGGCCGGCAGTTCGCTCAGGCTCTTGTAGCAGACCGACTCGTCGATGTAGACCATCAGCCGCCAGATGGATTTCCCCGACTCGTCGCTAAGGTCGAGCCACGGGCTCCCCTCGACGGTGTCGACCAACTCGATGTGCCGCCAGCCCGGGACCGGATGGGCTTTCAGAGCTTCGCGCTGGGCGCCGATCGAAGCCAGTTCCGCCTCGACCACCCGCTGCGGCGAGACGAACACGACCGGGTTGATCTTTTGAAGAAGGTAAATGGCGTCGCCCGCGTGGACCTCGTAGGTGTGGAGGTTGATGTTCCCCCGTCTTGGGAACAGGAAGATCGAGGTCGGTTCCGGAACTTTGAACTGGCTGACCACCCAGCGAAGATCGTCCGTCGAAAAGGCGTCGGCGGCGCCGTTCAGGCGGGCCGGTCGGGAAGTGGCGGGTTGGTTCACGTTGTTGCCGGATTATAGCTTGGACTCCGTCGATCTTCCGAAACCCGCGTACACTCCCGCTGTGCTGCTTTCGATCCTGATGGCTGCTTCGACCCTATCCCCGAAACCCATCTCCGTCGTCGACTTCGGCGCGGTGCCGAACCTCCGCGAGGACGCGACCGAGGCGGTCACCCGAGCCCTCGCCGCCGCCCCGTCCGGCGCCACGGTCCTCTTTCCGCGCGGCGAATACCATTTCTACCGGGAGAAGGGGCACCGTCGGAACCTGTACCTCTCGAACAGCGACGTCGCGAACCCGCGGCATATCGCGATCCTGATCGAGGGGAGGAGCAGGCTTCGGCTCCAGGGGCAGGGAGCGCGGCTCGTCTTCCACGATCGGATCATCCCGTTCGCGATCCTCGCATCCAGGAACATCGCGCTCGACGGCTTCGAAGTCGACTGGGAGCGCCCGCTGATGTCCCAAGGCAGGATCGTTGCCGCCGACGCCGGAGGAATCACTCTGGAGATCGACGCGGAGAGGTACCCCTATGTGATCGAGGACGGGAGGCTGTTCTTCACCGACCGAACCTGGAAGCGCGAACCCTGGGACTATATGCGGTTCGACCCGGAGACGAGAGGGGTCGCCTATCGAACCGGCGACGCGGGGGCGATGGGCGGCGACTGGCGCGATGCCAAGGTGAGTGAGCCCCAGCCCGGTATTGTTCGTCTCGACTATCCGAACTCCGGCCGGCAGACGGTGGGCCACTTCCTCGTGGCGAGGCACGGCACTCGGGACCACGGTGGGACGTTCATCCAGGATTCGCAGAAGGTCGCGCTGTCCAATATGGCCTATCGGCACACCTCCGGCCTTGGCATTCTGGCTCAGTACAGCCAGGACCTGACGTTCCGAAAGGTCGAGGTCGCGCCGAAGGAAGGCTCCGGCCGGCTCTTCGCCGGTCACGATGACGGGATCCACCTCTCCAACTGCAAGGGGAAGGTCCTCGTGGACCAGTGCCGGTTCGAAGGGTTGATGGACGACCCGATCAACGTCCACGGCACCACCGTCCCCATCACCGCCATCCTTGGAGCGGACCGTCTTCGTTGCCGTTTCTCGCACGGACAAAGTCTGGGGCTGCGTTTCGCGGATCCGGGCGACACGGTGTCGTACCTGGATCGGGAGACGCTGCTGAGTCGCGGCACGGCCAAGGTCCTCGAAGTCGTGCCGATCAGCGAGGGCGAGTTCGAGGTCGTTTTCGCCGGGCGCATTCCCGAAGGACTTGTCGTCGGCGACGCGCTGGAGAACCTCACGTGGGCCCCCTCCTTCACCGTTCGAAGGTCGGTTTTCGGCCCGGTGCGGGCGCGCGGGCTGCTGGTCTCGACGCCCGGCAAGGTGCTGATCGAAGACAACCATTTCCGTTCAAGCGGCAGCGCGATCCTGATCGCGGGGGATGCGAACCAGTGGTACGAGTCGGGGGCGGTGAAGGACGTGACGATCCGTCGCAATCGCTTCGATAACTGCCTGACCAGCACCTACCAGTTCTGCGAAGCGGTG
>DASWVS010000515.1:0-4671 GCA_036401135.1 Fimbriimonas sp. | reverse complement strand
AGCTCCCGCTCGATGCGCCGGTCGAGGAGGCTGTACGGCGGCTGTTCCGTGACGAAACCCGCGGCGCCGAGCTCCTTGGCCACGTAGTGGGCTTCGCAGACCTGCCAGGCCGCGAAGGTCGAGCAGCCCGCGTACCGGATCTTTCCCGCCCGGCGCAGGTCGTCCATCGCGCGGATCGTCTCGTCGATCGGGACGCTCGGCTGCGGCCGATGGATCTGGTAGAGGTCGATGTAGTCGGTTCCGAGGCGCTTCAGCGAGGCGTTGCAGGCCGAGACGATGTGCCCGTAGGTGTTGCCCCAGGCGTTCGGATCGTCGTCGTCCATCTTTCCGTGGCACTTCGTGGCGAGCACGACGCGGTCGCGCTTTCCCTTCAAGAGCTTGCCCAGGATCGTCTCGCTCGTGCCGCGGGCGTAGACGTCGGCGGTGTCGAAAAAGTTGATCCCGAGGTCGAAGGCGACGTCCATCAGGTGCCTCGACTCTTCCTCGGTCGAGCCCCAGTCGTCCGGATCCCACCCAAAGGTCATGGTGCCGAAGCACGCGACGGAAACCTGTAAGCCTGTACGGCCGAGCGATCGGTACTCCATAAACGCAAATTACCTGAGAAAAAAACCCGGAGCGCACGGCGCCTGCCGTGCATCCGGGTCCGCAGGGCACCCGCCCTGCGGTCTGGTCCGCAAGGCCGTCGAGATCCGATTGCCCCTCGAACGGTCGGCGTGCCAGAATAGAGTGAAAAGCCAAGGAGCCCCAATGTCCGCTTTTCGCGAAGGTCTCAGCTTCGACGACGTTCTTCTACTTCCCAAACAAACATCCGTCCTTCCCAGCGAAGTCGACATCTCCACGAGTTTCCTGCCCGGGATCACCTTGAAGGTCCCGATCGTGTCCGCCCCGATGGACACCGTGACCGACGCCCGGTTGGCGATCGCGATCGCCCGAGAAGGCGGCGTCGGAGTGCTGCACCGCAACATGACGATCGAGGAACAGGCTTCCCAGGTTGACCGGGTCAAGCGGTCCGAAAGCGGTGTGATCACCAAGCCGTTCAAGCTCGACCCTGAGAAGACGATCCAGGACGCGGTCAACCTCATGGAGCGGTACCACATCTCCGGGGTGCCGATCGTGAACGGCGAAGGTCAGTTGGTGGGCATCCTCACCAACCGCGACATCCGCTTCGAAACCGACTACAGCAAGCCGATCGTCAGCCGCATGACGAGCAAGAACCTCATCACGGCCGGCGTCGGCACGACCCTCGAGCAGGCGCAGGAGATCCTGGCCGAGCATCGGATCGAAAAGCTTCCGATCGTCGACGAGGGAGGGCGCCTGACGGGGCTGATCACGATCAAGGACATCCTCAAGGTCCAGCGCCATCCCCTTGCGACCAAAGACCGCAAAGGGCGACTGATCATCGGGGCGGCGATCGGCGCCCTTCGACAGCCGTACGAGAGGGCGAAGGCGCTCCACGACGCCGGGGTCGACTTCATCGTCATCGACGCCGCCCACGGCCACTCGCGCGGCGTTATGGACTGCGTGAAGATGCTCAAGTCGAAGATCCCGGATCTCCTCGTTGTCGCCGGCAACGTCGCGACGCGGGAAGGGGTGCGCGAGCTGGCGGGGCTTGGCGCGGACTGCCTTCGAGTGGGGATCGGAGCGGGCTCCATCTGTACGACACGCGTCGTCGCGGGTATCGGGGTGCCCCAGTTCACCGCCGTGATGGATTGCGCCGACGAAGCGAACAAGCTCGGGATCCCCACGATCGCCGATGGCGGGGTGAGGTCCTCCGGCGACGTGGTCAAGTGCCTCGCCGCCGGCGCGAGCTGCGTGATGATGGGAAACATGTTCGCCGGCTGCGACGAGAGCCCCGGCGAAACCGAGATCTACCGCAACCGGGCGTACAAGGTCTACCGAGGCATGGGATCGGTCGGAGCGATGAAGCAGGGCAGCTCGGACCGCTATATGCAGGTCAAGGAGGCCGGCGGAACGATCGTCCCGGAGGGAGTCGAGGGGCGGGTCCCCTATAAGGGTCCTCTGGGCGACACGATGGCGCAGATCATTGGCGGCATCCGGTCGGGAATGGGTTACGTGGGGGCCGAAAGCCTCCAGAACCTCCGCGAGAAGGCCGAGTTCCTGAAGATCACCAACGCCGCCCTCCGCGAGAGCCACCCGCACGACGTGCAGATCACCAAAGAGCCGCCCAATTACAGTTCGCCCTGGGGATCGAGCGACAACGAGTAAACGTCCCGCGCCTCTTCCGGTCGTCGACCGGGAGAGGCCGATCTGTGCCTGCCGGTCTGGGGTATCCTTTTAAGTTCCGAATTAACGCCCTATGCTGCCAAGTCCCGACATTCTGAACGATTACGAGCACGGCAAGTTCGTGCTGTCGAACCTCGCTGCCAAGCGGGCGAAACAACTGCGAGAGGGTGCCCCGCCCCTCGTCCAGGTCGACTCGACCCATCCTCTGACGGTCGCGCTGGCCGAGATCGCCGCCGGCAAGATCAAGGCGATCATTCCCACCCTGGATCAGGTTTTCGAAGAGAGTTCGGAAACGCCGACCCTGCTCGTCGACGAGACCGTACCGGCCGAGCTCGGAATGCTCCTGCCCGCGCTCGACGAGACCGAGGTCGCGCTCGTGGCAACGCATGACGAGGAGGAGGTCGCCGAGGTCGTCGAAGACGAGGCATTGAGCCTGTCCGACCTGATCGAGGAGGAAGAGGAAGAGGCGGCCGCCGTCCCGTCGGACGACGACACCCTGTCGCTCACCGACATCGCCGAAGAGGAAGCCGCCTCCGACGACGAAGTCGACGAGTCCTGACGATGCCGAAGAAGGATCCCTACGAGGTCCTGGGCGTCTCACGCACGGCGAGCGCGGACGAGATCAAGTCCGCGTACCGCCGTCTCGCGCGTCGGTTCCACCCCGACGTCAATCCAGACGACCCTGGCGCCGAAGAGAAGTTCAAAGAGGTCGGTGAGGCCTATTCCATCCTTTCGGACGAGCAGAAGCGGCAACGCTTCGACCAGTTCGGGACGACCGATGACCAGCCGACGGACCCGTTCTTCGGCGGGGGCGGGATCACGGACCTGTTCGACATGTTCTTTGGGGGCATGGCTGCCCAGCAGGGAGCCCGGCGAAGGCAGGGGCGCGACGGCGACGACGTCCGCGCCGACCTGGTAATGACGTTGCAGGAGGTCATCACCGGCTCCGTCAAGGAGGTCGAGGTCCAGCGGATGGCCCAGTGCTCCAGCTGCAACGGGCTCGGAACGGAGGGGGGCAAACCGCCCGAGACCTGCTCCGCCTGCAAAGGTCAGGGCGTGATCTCCACGATCCGAAACACGTTCATCGGACAGGTCAGAACCCAGACTCCGTGCCCGACCTGCCAGGGGCAGGGAACCGTTATCAAGGATCCCTGCAAGGAGTGCCGCGGGGTCGGCCTTCTGCGCGAAACGTCGAAGGTGACGGTCAACGTTCCCGCCGGCATCGAGAGCGGGGCGACGATGCACATCCCGGGCCAGGGAAGCGAGGGGACCGGCATGGGGCGCTCCGGCGATCTCTACGTCGTGCTCCACGTGCAGGAGGACGAGCGGTTCGAGCGCCGAGGACAAACGCTCTTCACCGACGTCGAACTCACGTTCGCCCAGGCGGCGTTGGGGCACCATCTCGAGATCGAGGGAGTGGACGACAAGGTAACGCTCGACATCGCGGCCGGAACCCAGCCTGGGACGGAGATTTCGATCCGAGGCGCGGGACTTCCCCCTCTCCACGGGGGGAAGAGGGGAGACCTGATCGTCGAGGTGACGGTCAAGGTTCCGGAGAAGCTGACCGAGGCGGAGGCAAAGGTCATCCGCGAGTTCGCCGAGATGAGGGGCGAGACGATGCCCAGGGGCAGCGATAAGGGTGGCATCCTGGGCGGGCTGTTCGGCAGGAAGAAATGAGCTGGATCGAGGTACAGGCGAGGTTCGATCCCTCGATCGCCGACCTTTCTCCGTTCGTCGAGATCTATCGCGAACATGGGATCGAGAACACCTTGGAAAGTCGGCACAGCCTCACCGGCTGCCTCGTCGACGTCGACGGGTCCCAGGAAGCCGTTGCCCGCCTCTCCGCCGCCCTCCGCAGCGCCGGAGCGACCGAGGTGAGCGCGCAACCGCTGCCCGAGGAAGATTGGGACCAACTGTGGCGGAAGCATTTCAAGCCTCGGCGCGTGGGAAGCCGCTTCGTGATCTGCCCGAGCTGGGAGAAGTACGAGGCGCGCCCCGACGACCTGGTGATCCTGCTGGACCCAGGGCAGGCGTTTGGCACCGGGGAGCATGCCACGACCCGCATGTGCCTCGAACTGCTCGAAAAAGCCCACCTGACCGGGAAAACGGTACTGGACCTGGGTTGCGGCAGCGGGATCCTCTCGGTGGCCGCGGTCAAGCTCGGTGCGCTTCGGGTGGTCGCCGTCGACATCGATCCCGTTTCGGTACAGGTCGCGCGCGAGAACGCGGAGCGCAACGGGGTTTGGTACGAAGCATCCACCGGCGACGGCCTGGACGAACTGGACGGCGCATTCGACGTCCTCGTCAGCAATATCATCAGCGCGACCCTGATCCGGCTCGCGCCGGATGCGATCCGGTACGTGCAGCCGAAGGGGACCTGGATCTTGAGCGGAGTGATCACGCAGAACTGGCCCGATGTCCGGCGCT
>DASWVS010000514.1:0-3010 GCA_036401135.1 Fimbriimonas sp. | reverse complement strand
GAGGCGACCTCGTCGATCAGGTGCTCGCACCCGTCGACGACCAGAAGCATCCGGCGGTCGACGAGGGCGTCGACGATGGCTCCGGTCCCGGTTTCCGAGCTTCTCTCGACGACGGAGGCGACGGCCATCGGCACGGCTGCCGGGTCCTGGACCGAGGAGAGCTCCACGAGCCATACCCCCTCCGGCTGCTTCTCGACTTCCTCTGCCGCCGCCTGGAGCGCGAGGCGCGTCTTGCCGGATCCGCCGAGGCCCGTGAGGGTGACCAGGCGGGAACGATGGAGCTTCGATCGAACGTCGACAAGCTCCTTCGCCCTGCCCACGAACGTGGTCGGTTGGTAGGGAAGGTTGGTTCGGGCCGCGTTGAGCGTTCGGAGGGGCGGAAAGCTCTCGCTGCTCGCGACTTGGTAGAGGTGGAGCGGCTCCAGGAGGTCCTTCAGCCGGTGGGGGCCGAGATCGACCAGCTGCGACCTTCGCGAGGGAGGAAGAAGGCTGGCGGTCGCGGCGGTGACGACGCACTGCCCGCCGTGGGCGGTGTCCATGAGCCGAGAGACGCGGTTGAGGGTGGGACCGAAAAAGTCGGACCCGATCGCGGTCGCCGGGCCGGTGTGGACGGCGATACGGACGCGGAGCGGGCAGTGCTCCGGCCAGTCCGACCCGCCCAGGGCGCGTTGGACCGACTCGGCGGCGGATACGGCGTCGTCCGGGTCTTTGAACACGACGCAGTATTCGTCGCCGACCGTTTTGAAGACCGTTCCCCGGTGCTGCTCGAAGTGCGACTCCAACAACCGGTTATGCCGGGAAAGGGCTTCTACCATCTCGCCGGGATACTTTTCCCAGAGAAGGGTGCTCCCTTCGATGTCAGTGAACAGGAAGGTTGGCACCCCGTTTTCGCCAACCATAATGCAATCTCATTGTATCTTACATGCCGCCTGCCTGGCAGGGCGTTTGCGGCATTTTCAAAGGCCGCCGGCGACGAGGGACGTGGAGCGCCGGAAGTCGGCAAGGGCCTCGCGTACAGAGGGGTAGTCCTCTTCCGTCTTCGCTCCGACCTCGCGCAGCACATCGCCATATCGCCCGGCGGAACGGCCGCCCACCAGGATCGGCGTCCGCGGTCCCAACTCGCGTCGAAGGCGCCGCAGTTCCTCGGAGACCGGCGAGTTCTCCGCGGGATAGACGAGGCTCAGGGCCACAGCCTGTGCCTTGACCTGTTTGGCGGCGAGTGCGATCTCGTCCGCCGGGAGGTTCGGTCCGAGGTAGGTGACCCGCCACCCTTCGCAGGAGGCGGTGACGGCGACGATCAGGGCGCCCAACTCGTGGATCTGTCCGCTCGGGGTGGTCACGATCAACCGTGGAGCGTCGGGAGGAGCCTGGAGCGAGAGGCGGGTCCGCTCGAGCTGGGTTCGAAGGACGGCGGTGGCCAGGTGTTCTTGGGCGATGCTCAGGCTCCCTTCCTGCCAGCCGCGGTCCAACTCGCCGATCAGGGGGATGACGACGCTTGTCAGGAGGCCCTGGACGCCGAGTACGGTCGTCGCGCTGACGAGTTCCGCTTCTAACGCGGCGGCATCCATCGCCTTCATCGCCGAGCGGCACCCGGCCAGGAAATCCCGGGGAGCGTCGGGCGCTTCGGGTTCGGGCCGGGCTCCAACGATGCGCTGAAGGTCGGGCGTCGAGAGGCGGGCGATGGATCCGATGCTGTGTCCCTGGGAAGCGGCTCTTCGCAGAAGGATCAGCCGCTCGACATCCTCCTCGCCGTAAAGGCGCCGGTTGGTCCCGGTTCGATCCGGCGTGAGGACGCCATAACGCCGTTCCCACGCGCGGATGGTGTGGGCGGAAAGACCGGTCCGTTCGGCGACGGCGCGGATGGGATAGGTGGGGCTCACGGTTCAATTATGGGATCTTGTCTAAGATGTGTCAAGGGTATAGGATCGAGGCTGACGAAAAATATTCCTAATATTTAGACGAAACATTGACAATTATTAGACAGTCACTCTACAATGTCCAAGTTGCTGAAGCCCGTGCGCTTGAGGCAAAGGAGAAACCTATGAAAACGATCGACATACTGACCCGGATTTTGCTCATCGTCGGCGGATTGAACTGGGGCTTGGTCGGCATCGCCAACTTCAACCTCGTCTCCGCCCTCTTCGGGGAGGGCAGCATGCTCTCGAGCCTCGTATACGTCCTGGTCGGGCTCTCGGCCGTCGTCCAGGCGGTTCGGCTGGCGACGCCCGACCGGGCTCACGACGTTCGACAGGCGGGGTACTCCGCTTAGCCTTTCGTGTTAACGCCTCCCGCCAGGGAATCACAAGAATGAAAATCAAAATCGGAACCCTTCTCGCCGTCTCCGTCCTTTCGGCATCGTTCGCTTCCGCCCATTCGGGCGGCGAGGCGAAGGCCGACATCGTTCAAACCGCGTCCAGCGCCAAGGGCTTTTCCACGCTCGTCGCCGCCGTGAAGGCGGCGGGGCTCGTCGACGCGCTGAAGGGGAAAGGACCCTTCACGGTCTTCGCCCCCACCGACGAGGCGTTCGCCCGTCTGGAGAAAGCGAAGCCCGGAACGCTCGAGTCGCTGCTGAAGCCGGAGAACAAGCCGCTCCTGACCAAGATCCTGACCTACCATGTCGTCCCGGGCCTGGTGAAAGCCTCGGACGTCGTCAAGCTCAAGGACGGCACGGCGGTCAAGACGCTCAACGGGAAATCGGTCCGAGTCGGGACCCGAGGCGGGGTCACCGTAGATCGAGCCAAGGTTGTCAAAACCGACATCCTTTGCACGAACGGGGTGATCCATGTGATCGACCGCGTCATCCTTCCCGAGTGAGGGAAACTTGGGCCTGGTGCCGGCACCAGGCCCATAGGTTCTCGCCCGCTCGGAAGGGGCTTCAGGCGGTTCTGGAGAGGCGCTCGACGAGCTCCTTGGCCGTCGAGCAGCGGTTGTGGTCGCACTCGAACCGTGCCCGGGCATGGGCGATTCGGGCTTTCAGGTCCTCATGGTGCAGGGGTTGAGGCGACGAGGC
>DASWVS010000513.1:0-15652 GCA_036401135.1 Fimbriimonas sp. | reverse complement strand
GTCGAACTGGTTCGTGCAGTTCACCCACACCGTCCCCGCCTTGACCTTCGCCGCCACCTCGTGCGCCAGGTTGACGTTCTCGGTCCAAACGCTCGCTGCCAGCCCGTAGGCGGTGTTGTTCGCCAGCTCCACCGCCTCCTTCGGCGTCCGGAAGGTCATGCTGACCAGCACCGGGCCGAAAATCTCGACCTGGGCGACGGTGGCCGCCGGGCTGACGTTGCTCAGCAGCGTCGGCGGGTAGAACCATCCTTCGCTCGGGCACTCGCATCCCGCCGGCTGGTAGAGGACCGCCCCCTCGTCCTCACCTTGGCGGACGAGGTCCGAGATCCTTGTCAGCTGGACGGGAGCCACGATCGCACCGATGTCGACCGCCTTGTCCAACGGGTTGCCGACGCGGAGGTTTTCCATCCGCGCCCGCAGCTTGGCAAGGAACCGCTCCTCGATCGACTCTTGCACCAGCAGCCTCGAGCCCGCGCAGCAGACCTGACCCTGGTTGAACCAGATCGCATCGACCAGCCCCTCGACGGCGCTGTCCAGGTCCGCGTCCTCGAAGACGAGGAACGGCGACTTTCCTCCGAGCTCGAGGCTCAGCCGCTTGCCGGTGCCCGCGGATGCCTTACGGATGATCCGGCCGACCTCGGTGCTGCCCGTGAAGGCGATCTTGTCCACGCCGGGGTGCACGACGATCAGCCTTCCGCTTTCCCCGTCGCCGGTCACGATGTTGACGACCCCGTTCGGGACCCCCGCCGCCTGGCAAAGCTCGGCGAACAGCAGCGCGGTCAGCGGCGTGTACTCGGCCGGTTTGAGCACGACCGTATTCCCCGTCGCCAGCGCGGGCGCGATCTTCCACGCCAGCATCAGCAGCGGGAAGTTCCAAGGGATGATCTGTCCGCAGACTCCCACCGGCTCCGCGCCCGGCAGCTCCGCTTCCATGACCTGCGCCCACCCGGCGTGGTGGTAGAAGTGCCTCGCCACCAGCGGGATGTCCAGGTCCCGGGTCTCCCGGATCGGCTTCCCGTTGTCGAGCGTCTCCAGCACCGCCAGCAGGCGCGCATGCTTCTGGACCTGCCGCGCGAGGGCGTACATGACGCGCGCCCGCCGATATCCGCCGAGCGCCCACCAGCCCGGTTGGGCCTCCCTGGCCGCTTGCACTGCGCGATCGACCTCGTCGAGTCCAGCTTGCGACGCATGGGCGATCGGCTTCCCGGTCGCCGGGTTGAAGACCTCGAAGCTCTCGTCGCTCGCGATCCACGAGCCGCCGATGAAGTGTCCAAACTTCCGCCCACGGCTTTCGATCCACTCCTCCGCGAGTTCCGCACCTTCGGGAGCGGGGCCATAGGGCAGGTCTTCGTAGAGGTCGGCGATCGACATAGGGCTATTATGGTTTCTGCCTCGGGGGATGTTGCAGGCTGCGCGAGAAACCATCGCCGGGCAGCAGTTGTAGGCCTAGAAAGCCTCAGCAGCGGAGTCGTCGCACCCTCGATCGCCGAGTGCCCGGGGCTGCTGAGGCAACATGGAGCCTCGCACTGTCGTTGCCTCGGCAGCGGAGTCGTCGCGCCCTGGTCGTCAAGTTGTCGGGGCTGCTGAGGCAACGGTGGCAGGAGCCGCACCCGGGCGGATACCTCGCCCCGGCCCTTTCAAGGCATCGGGTGCCGGTGGGCAGCGCTGTACCTTCCGGTTGCGTAGTGCTCCAACTGCCGCTCGATGTCCGTCAACAAGCTGCTGGCGCCGATCCGGAAGAGGGAGGGCGACATCCAGGCGTTTCCGAGCTCTTCCTTCATCAGGATCAGCCAGTCGATCGCCTGTTTCGCCGTCCGGATCCCTCCGGCGGGCTTGAATCCGACTCGATAGCCCGTTCGCTCGTGGTACTCCCGGATCGCCCGGTCCATCACGATGCCGAACGGCAGGACCGCGTTCACCGACTCCTTGCCGGTCGAGGTCTTGATGAAGTCCGTCCCCGCCATCATCGCCACCGCACTCGCCTTCGCCACGTTCGCCAGCGTGCCGAGCTCCCCGGTCGCCAGGATGCTCTTGAGGTGCGCCTCGCCGCAGGCCTCGCGGTACGCAGCGACCTCGTCGTACAGCGCGCGCCACTCCCCGTTGAGCACGTGGGCGCGGGTGATGACGATGTCGATCTCTTTCGCCCCGGCGGCGACGCTCTCGCGGATCTCCGTCAGCTTCGCCTTCATCGGGGATAGGCCGTGAGGGAACCCGGCAGCGACCGCGGCCACCGGCACGTTCGACCCTTCGAGGGCTTTCACCGCATGCGGCACCATCTCGTGGTAGACACAGACCGCGCCGACCCGAACGCCCAGCGACTCGACTCCCAGGCTCTCGGCCAGGTCCGCTCGCAGCGGCCGCACCGCTTTCGCGCACAGTCGGCGTACGGTCCCCGGGGTGTCGTCCCCTCCGAGGGTCGTCAGGTCCATGCACGCGATCGCACGAACCAGCCAAGCCGCCTGGTGGGCCTTCTTGACCGTTCTCCGGGCCGGTAGGGTCGCCGCCCGCCGTTCGACGGCGCTCCGATTGACGCGCATCGCCTCGACCCAGTCGAGGTCCAAGGGAATGCCGGGGTTGCGCTCCCCGTGGCTGAGGAGGTCGTCGAGGTGCCGGACGGACATGGGGTTATTTTGCCTCACCCGACCGCGATGGGTTGTGAATCGTTGCGGGAGTCATGTGACGACCGAGGTGGGGAATGCCCGATGAGACATACTGGTATCTGCCGCCGCCTATGATGGATTCCTTGCGTGGCTGGCTCCCGAAGTCCGTCCTCAGTCTCCGCGAGTACAGCCTTTCTCGATTTGTCCGCGACCTTGTTGCCGGCCTGACCGTCGGGTTCGTCGCCCTTCCGCTCGCCATGGCTTTCGCCATCAGCAGCGGCGTTCCGCCGCAGTCCGGCATCTACTGCGCGATCGTCGCAGGCTTTCTATGCTCGGCGCTCGGGGGATCGAACACTCAGATCAGCGGCCCGACCGGCGCTTTCGTCGTCGTCGTCTCGGGGATCGTGCTCGAGCATGGCATCGAGGGGTTGTTCGTCTGTACGTTCCTCGCCGGGGTGATCCTGGTCCTTCTCGGCGCGACTGGTCTGGGATCCGCCGTCAAGTACCTGCCCCGGCCGGTGGTCGTCGGCTTCACCAACGGGATCGCCGTGCTGATCGCGAGCACCCAGATCAAGGACTTTCTCGGCCTGAAGGTGGAGAAGGTGCCGGGCGAGTTCCTTGGCCGCATGGAGGCTCTCGTCGGGGCGGCTGGGACTCTCAGCGGGGTCGCCACCCTCCTGGCCTTCGGTTCCCTGGCCGTGATCCTTCTCATGCGGAAGTTCCTTCCGAAGGTGCCCGGAGCGATCGCCGTGTTGTTCGGGGCAACGGCGCTCGCCTTCCTTTTGGGGCTTCCGGTCGAGACGATCGAGTCGCGGTTCGGTGGGATCCCGCAGGGGCTGCCGAAAGTCCACGTCCCTCCGCTGTCGCTGCTGACGCCCCGCTCGATCAGCCAACTCATTGCTCCCGCGATCACGATCGCCATTCTGGGAGCGATCGAATCGCTCATGTCGGCGGTCGTTGCCGACCGAATGACGCGCGACCGGCACAACCCCAACGTCGAGCTCGTCGCGCAAGGCGTTTCGAACCTCGCATCGCCCCTCTTCGGCGGCCTGCCCGCGACGGGGGCCATCGCCCGCACCGCGACGAACATCCGCAGCGGCGCCCAGACGCCCGTGGCGGGGATGATCCATGCGCTGACCCTCCTGGCGATCCTCCTCGTCGCCGCCCCGCTTGCCGGGCACGTCCCGCTGGCCGCGCTCGCCGCGATCCTGATGATGGTCGCCTACAACATGGGCGAGTGGCACGAGATCCCGGAGATCCTTCGGCTCTCCAAGGCGGACGTTGCCGTGTGGGCGGTCACCTTCGGCCTGACCGTCTTCGCCGACCTGACGGTGGCGGTCCAGGCGGGCATGATCCTCGCCGCACTCGTCTTCATTCGCAAGGTCACGAACACGACCACCGTCGCGCTGGTGGACGACGCCTACCTCGAGGACGCCCGCGACCACGCCCTCCACCTCCACCAAATCCCCGCAGGCGTCGCCGTCTTTCGCATCAACGGCCCGTTCATGTTCGGGACCACCGACAAGGTGGCCCATATCATGGACGACATCGAAAGCCTGCCGCCGGTCGTGGTGGTGCGCCTTCGAAACATGACCGCCATCGACGCGACCGGAGTCCAGGCGTTGGAAGAGCTTTTCGACCGTTTGACCGAAATGGGGAAACAGGTGCTCTTCTGCGGCCTCCGCAGCCAGCCCGAGGAGCTTCTGAGGCGCTCCGGCTTCTTCCGGCACGTCGGCGAGGACAACGTCTGCGAGAACGTCAAGCAGGCAATGGGCCGGACTCGACGGATTCTCAAAGAGCACCAGCCGGCACTGGGCCTGTAACAGGAAAGCCGGGGCGCGAATGCCGCCCCGGCTTCTCGAGAACGTCCGGCACGGACCTCAGCAGGGCTTCTCGGCGCCCTTCCTCGCGTAGAACCACCAGTTGATCACGAGGTTCACCGCGTAGAAGGCGGCCGCGCCGTAGAAGAACGCGGTCGGGTTGCCCGTCATGCCGTTGATCCAGCCGATGAGCACCGAGATCATGAACGGGCCGTAGGCGGCGATCGCCGACGTCCACCCGATGACGCCGGCAGCCTGGCGCGGAGGGAAGATCATCGGCATCTGCTTGAACGTCGACGCGTTGCCGATGCCGCAGAAGAGGAACAGCGCGAGCATGCACCAGAGGAATCCCTGGAACTGGTCGACGGAGGTCGGGTTGGTGTAGAAGCTGACCCCGATCGCGCTCGCGACCATTCCAACCGCGCTGATCATCGTCACCTTCGCCCCGCCGATCTTGTCGGCAACCGGGCCGAACGCCGCGCGGATGCCGGCTCCGACGAGCGGGCCGAGGAACGCGTAGACGAGGGGGTTCGGGGCGTTCTCGAACCCGCCGTAAAGCGACCCGATCAGCTTGGGAAACACCATGGCCAGTCCGGAGAAGGATCCGAACGTCATGATGTACAGCGAGGTCATCAGCCACGTGTGCTTGTTCTTGAAGATGTCCGCCTGCTCTCGGAAGCTCGCCTTGACCGGAACGCTCTTCAGGCTTTTCCAAGCCCACACGGAGCCGACGAGCACGAACGGGATCCAGATGAGCGCCGCATTCTGCAGGTAGATGGTCTTCTCGGTTCCCTTCGTGGTCAGCGTCTGCGAAGCGCCGATCGCGCCGAAGGCGATCACGATGGGGACGAGGAACTGGACGAGGCTGACGCCGAAGTTGCCGATCCCGGCCTGGATGCCGAGGGCGGTTCCGAGCTTCTTCTTCGGGAAGAAGAGGCTGGTGCTCGGCATGAAGGAGCTGAAGTTGCCCCCGCCGAGGCCGGCGATGAACGAGAGGGCCATGAGGACGCCGAAGGAGGTGCTCGGGTTCTGGACCGCCCACGCCCATCCGAGGCACGGGACGAGCAGGATCAGCGTCGAGAACGTGACCGTCTTACGGGTGCCGAAGATCGGCACGAGGAACATGTGCAGGATGCGAAGGGTTCCTGCGGCGAGTCCGGGCATCGCCAGCAGCCAGAATGCCTGGCTCTCGGTGATGTTGAACCCGATCCCCTTGAGGTTGGGAACAATGGCGCTCACCATAAACCACGTGGTGAACGCGATCGTCAGGCAGAAAGTGGTCACGATCAGCGTGCGCCACGCGATCGGCTTGCCCGTCGTCTCGAAGAACTCGGGGTTTTCAGGCTCCCAGTTCTTCAACCACTCGGGGGCCTCGAGCAGTTGGGTGGAGGAGGCATTGGGCTGGTCTTGCAGTTTCATGTCGGGCGATTCCTAACTCAAGCCAATGATCCTCCGTGCCGCGTTTGGCATCTATGACACCGATCATAGATGCGCAATCGATGTGCAAAAGCTCAACTTCACGAGGGTCTGAGCAACGGCGGCGATCGTGCCGACAATAGGCGCATGCGTTGCGTCTGGCTGACGTTGCTGCCGTTGCTGAGCGCCCGTGCCGCCGCCCAAGGGCTCACCTCGGACGATCGCAAGGCCATCGAGTCGGCGGCGCTGGCGATCGCCGGAGACAGGGATTTCCGCGCGATGGTCGGTTCGTCCAAGCCGGCGATCGTTCTCGCCGAGTCTTCGCCGTCAAAAATGGGATTTTTGAGAGCGGAGCAGATGCAATCGGACCTGGCGCCTCGTCGGCTCGATCCTGCTCTCGCCGAGGCCTTGTGGAGACGGAACTACCGCGGTTCCAATTGGGATAGCCGCGTCGTGTCGTTTAAAGGCCGGATCAGCCACCCGCGGATCCAGGTGGCGAAGGTTCCGATGGGCCGCGAACGAGGCACGGGCATGAAAGGCCTCGGATGGTTCCAGCCCTATCTCCCCGCCTACTCCCTTGATGAACGGTTCGCCGTCGTGAGGGGATTCGTCGGGCCCTGGGCGCACACCGCCAGCGCCACCGTGCTCCTCCGTCGGGACGGCGCGCGCTGGGTACCGGAATGGGTCCGGATCGTGCGGTATGCGTAGGCGACGCGGGCTCGCCTACGCGCGGTCTTTAGAGCTTCGGTCCGCCTTCCTTGTCGGCCTCGGCCTTCACCGGCTCGAGGACCTTCTGGGCTTTGGCGGGCGGGAGATAGGCCTGGATGAAAGCCTGCGCCTTCTCCTTGGTCTCGATGTCCGGCATCTGGATCGGTCCCGTCGCTCCGTGGCGCGCTCGGATCTGCGCCGTCAGCATCCGGCTCTCCTGGGCGAAGTTGCTGGCTTTGGCCAGAATCCGGGCCGATTCCTGCGGAGCATGGAAACCCATGCCGTTCGAAGCCGCCACGTAGTCCCAGTAGAGCTGCGCCTTCATCACGAGGTTGCGGACGTTCTCGAGCTCTTGGTCGGTGGCGCCGATCTTCATCGCGTCGCCGATCTCGAGGTGTGCAAGGGTGATGTTGTCCTCGGCGATGTCGAGCAGCTCCCGGTTCTTGTCCTGCATCGACTCGACGCGCCCGCGGATCTCCTTCTCGGACCATCGGTGGCAGACCTGACAGGAGTTCGCGACGTTCGTCAGCGGCGAACGAACCTGGTGGTCGGTGAACTTGATACCGCCCTCGGTCTTGTACGGCATATGGCAGTCGGCGCAGCTCACGCCTCGGAACGCGTGGATCCCTTGCTGGTAGATCTCATAGTCCGGGTGCTGCATCTTGATCATCTTCGCCCCGCTGATCGCATGGGTCCAGTCGCGGTGTGGAGAGGCCTCGTAGTACTTCTCCATCGACTCGACCGTGGTGCCGTTGTCCCACGGGAAGGTCAGGTACTGCTCCTTCTTGCCTTTGAAGTAGTACTCGACGTGGCACTGCGCGCAGACGAGGGTGCGCATCTCCTGATGGGTGGCCTTGTTGATGTCCTTGCCCATCCGCTGGAAGGCCTCCTTCAGAGCCGGCCGGCTGATCCGAAGGTTCATCGTCTTCGAGTCGTGGCAGTCGCCGCAACCGATCGGGTTCTTGATCTCGTCCTTCCAGTCGACGAACTTGGCCGAGTAGAACTTCTCCGGACCGACCTTCGACATCATGCGCGGCACGTCCGGGCTCTTGCACGTCCAGCAGGTGCCCGGGGTCGCTTCGCTCAACCGCAGCGTCCGCGTCACGTCGTCGATCGCGTTGAAGTGGCCGCGGGGAGCGTTGTAGCCCTTGGCGAAGGGGTAGCCCGCCCACATGACGACCATGTTCGGGCTCGACTGCAGATGGTCCCGATGAGCGGACCCGCCGTACTTGGTTTTCTCGTCCGAACGCTTCGTAAGCTCCCAGGAGTTGTACTCGCGCGGGAAGTTCACGCCCCATTTCGCGTTGTCCGCCTCGAATTGATCCACCGGGTTGGTGATCTGGAAGTTGGCGAAAGTGCTCTCCGCCCGGCGCTCGGTGATCGATGTCGCCAGGAGACCGAGCAGGATGACAACGACCGCGCTAAGCGCGAACACGATCCATCCCAGGATCGTGGTCTTCTTCGACGACCTTCCTTCTTCTCTCATTTTTTATCCTCTTCGAGCATCCAGTCCGGCAGGACCGGCGCGAGCTTGGGGACCGGGGCGTTGGGGGTGGCACTGAGGCTATGGATCCGCCCGTGGGGAACTTCGCGATGGCAATCGATGCACGGCCTTGCCGTATCCGAGTGGACCAGAGACTTCGCCATGGAAACCACCGGCTCGTGGCAGCGGATACAGTTCTCCTGGATCACGGCCTTCGATTCGGGGATCGCCTGGATGACTTGCCGCTCCATCCGCAGCGTGAACAGCGCCGAGTGGCGCAGCCCGTCGTTGGCCTTGAAGAAATACTTCCGCAATGCGTTGTCCTGGGGGACGTGGCAGTCGTTGCACACCGTGACCTTTGCGTGGCTCGAATGCTGCCAGGTGGCGTACACCGGCTCCATGATGTGGCAGTTGATGCACGCCTTGGGGTCGTCCGACATATAGGACGGGGCGTTCGAGATCGTCACGACGTAACCGAACATGCCGACGAGCGCGCCGAGAAGCGCCATGCCGAGCAACCGCCATCCAGGCGTCAGCCCGCGCATCAGGATGATGTCCAGAAGCCTCACTGCCCCTCCTTTTCCGTCTCGAGAGGTCCGCAGCAGGAAGCCGGATACGGACCGCTCTCCAAGCCAATATACACAGGCAAATCGGTTGCAGGCAATCCCACGGGGGTTTGTTTCGCCTGAAGGGTCGCAAGGCGGTCATAACGCCCGGCAACAGCCGGGGGTTACCGTCGGTGGTCCTCGCCGTCGAGATCCTGGCTTAGCGACGACCACTCTTCGGGCGTGTTGACGTTTCGCGTCGCCTCCCAACCAGGCACGGTGACGATGTCGAGCCCGTCGATCCACCGCATGATCCGCTGCTCGCCTTTCTCGCGGAGGTCCCGGAGGCGGTCGAACGCCTCCCGGCGGTAGAGGGCGCAAAGCGGCTGGAGCCTTCCCCCCAGGTCGGGGATCGCGGCATCGTAGCCCTCGATCCTGGCGGCGAGGTCTTGCACCACGCTCGACTCGAACAGCGGCAAGTCGCACGAGGCGACGAACACGTACGGCTGCGTCGGCGCGAATCGGGCCAGCGCAGCCATCGGCCCCTGAAATTCGTCTTCGTCCAATAGGAACTCGAAGCCCTGCAGCGGCCTCCTGCCCAAAACGGTGACCGGCTCGCACGCCTTCCGCAGCTCTTCCGCGATCTTCAGGGCCAGCGAGCGCCCTTCGACCGGAAGACCCGCTTTGTCCGTCCCCATCCGTCGGCTCGCCCCGCCCGTCAACAGAACCCCTTCGACGCCGTTCATCTCTCTGAACTCCATCTATAACACATCTGCCCATCATGATGCCGGTCATAGACGGGGTAAGGTGGGCTCCGGACAATCGGAGGTGCCAGGAATGAGCAAACTGCCAAAGCACTACACTTCGTTCGTCGAGAGCTACCCCGCGGTCGGGGAGGCCTACCACTCGCTCGGCCGTGCGATCGCCGATGCCGGGCCTCTCGACGCGAAAACCAGGGAGTTGGTCAAGGTCGGCATCGCGGTTGCCGCCGACCTCGAAGGCGGGACCCACAGCCACGCCCGGAAGGCGATGGACGCGGGGGCGACCCCCGAGGAACTCCGCCATGCGGTGCTGCAGGCTCTGACCACCATTGGGTTCCCGTCCATGATGCGGGGCCTGGCTTGGGTCGAGGACGTCATCGAAGAAAGGAAAAGCAAGTAAGGAATGAGCGTACAGACGAACCCTTCGCCCACCCGCTGCCAGACGATCGCTTTCGTAGGAGGCACCCTCGCCGGGCTGCTCGTCCTCGCGGGGATCTACTTCGGCTCGGGCCGTCTGACTCGCTTCGACACCCCGCTAGCCGCGTACGCCGCCGCCACCGTCTTCGCCGCCTTCGGGCTGCTGTACCGGTACCTGATGTGGATCCAGCGGCCACCGACATGGCGCTACTTCGTGGCCGGTTGGAAGCTCTTCCTGCGGCCGAAATCGCTCGTCGTGAACGTAGTCAAGCTCGTTCGGCTGACGTTCATGAACATCGTCGCACAGAAGTTCATCCTCAACCGCGGCAAGGGGCGCTGGGTCGCCCACATGTGCCTGGCGTGGGGCTGCCTGCTCGCGTTCGCGATCACGTTCCCGCTCAGTTGGGGCTGGGTCCAGTTCAACGCCGAAGGCGACCATTACGTGACCGAGTTCATGGGGATGCGACAGTTCGCCTTCGACCCCCACGGCATCGTCGGCTTCTTCCTGATGAACGGCCTCAACATCAGCGCCGTGCTCGTTATCGTCGGCGTTGGCCTGGCGATGCACCGGAGGCTCTTCGAGCGCGGCGCACAGGCGGTGCAGTCGCTGGCCACGGATCTCATACCGCTTTTTCTTCTCTTCGCCGTCTCGGTGACGGGATTGATGCTTACCGCCAGCTACAAGCTCATGGAGGGCCAGAACTTCGCGTTCCTCTCGCTCATCCACGCCTTCACCGTCATCGTCCTGCTGCTGTACATGCCGTTCGGCAAGCTGTTCCACGTCATCCAGAGGACGGCGCAGCTCGGCGTCCAGTATTACAAGGAGGAGGGCTCAAAAGGGCCGCAGGCGACGTGCCTCCGGTCCGGCGAAGCGTACCAGTCCAAGCTCCACCACGACGATCTGAAGGAGGTCATGCTGGAGCTAGGCTTCGACTTCGAAGAGCACCAGGACCTCTCGCCCGAAGAGAAGCGAAAGCTGGTCGCCCTGAACCAGGCCGCGGTCCTGGGCGACATCCCCTACGTCGGCTAAAGGAGCGCGGACACTCCTGTCCGCGAACCGGCCTCATACGCTAGAGCACGAAGCTCTCCCCGTGCTTGGGGATCACCGTGTCCCACCCGAACTTCTCGCGGATCTTCTCCTGCAAGGACGCCTGCGCGGGAGGCTCCCCATGGACGATGAAGGTCTTGCGCGGGGGCGACTTGAAACCTTCCAGCCAGGAAAGCATCTCGCCGGAGTCGGCGTGTGCGGAGAGGGCGTTGAGCTTCTTGACCTCCGCCCGGACGTCCACCTCCCGCTTATGGATGCGGACGGTGGGGTTGCCTTCCAGGATCTTGCGCCCCAGCGTCCCCTCCGCCTGGTATCCGGTGAACAGGACCACCGTCTTCGGATCCGAGATCCGGTGGAGCAGGTGGTGCGTGACCCGCCCGCCGGTGGCCATGCCCGATCCCGAGATGATGACCATGGGGCCGTCCTGGGAGTTGAGGGCGATGCTCTGGTTCCGGTCCCGAACGTAGTGGACGCCGCGCGGCTCCAACTGGCTGCTGCCCTCCTCGACCGACAGCTTCATCTCGTCGTCGTGCTCCTCGTTCGCTTCGGCATAGAGCCGGGTGACGCTCGTCGCCATCGGGGAATCGACGTAGATGGGGATGCGCGGCATGCGCCCTTCGTCCTGGAGTATCCGGAAGTAGTAGAGAAGCTCCTGCGTCCGGCCGATCGCAAAGCTCGGGACGATGATCGTGCGCCCGTTCTGCCAGGCGTCGTCCAAAATCTGTTCCAGCTTGGGCAGCACCGGCTCGCGCTCGTGCAGCCGGTCGCCATAGGTGCTCTCGATCACCAGGTACTCGGCAAATTCGACGGTGGCGGGGTCCCGGATGATCGGCGTGTTGTAGCGGCCGAGGTCGCCGGACATCATGATCCGCTCGCCGTTTTCGAAGTAGATCTCCGCTATGGCCGACCCGAGGATATGGCCCGAGGGGATGTAGCGGAAAACCGCGCCGCCGGGCAGGGGCGTCATCTTGTCGTACTTGATCGGCTGAAACGACTTGAGGCATTCGTAGGCGTCCCGCTCCGTGTACAGCGGGAGAGGCGGGTCGTGCCTCGAACCCCGCTTGAGGGCGTATTGCGCCTGCTCCTCCTGGAGGCGCCCGCCGTCCGGGAGCGAGATCCGACTCAACCCGATCGTCGCCGGCGTCGCGTAGATCGGTCCCCGATAGCCTTGCGCCACGAGCCGGGGAATCCAGCCGATATGGTCGGTGTGGGCGTGGGTGACCACCACCGCCTCGAGATCCGCCGGATCGATCGGGAACGGCTCCCAGTTCCGCTGGCGCGTCTCGCGAGAGCCCTGGAAGAGGCCGCAGTCCACGAGCACGTGGTGACCGCCGAGGGTCAGCAAGTGCCGCGAACCGGTCACCGTCTCCGCCGCACCGTAAAAGCCGATCGTTTGCGACATGCCCCGATCATACCGGGGCGATCGTGAACGGCTACTCGACGGCCAGGACCTCGCTGCCGCACGCCGGTAGCTCCAAGGACCCGCTCGCCATCTCGCCGGACACGAGCCGGCGGAAGCTGCCCGCAGGGAGGTCCACCTTCGCCGGCTCGACGGAGAAGTTCTGGAGGAACAGGTAGGCCCGGCCGTCCTTTTCGCGCCCCTGAACCGCGACCCCGCGGGGATAGCTCGCCTCCAATGCGCGCCGCACCCCCGCCTGCGACGCCACCGATCCATGGATCTTCCGAAGGGAGTCGACGTCGAACTTCGCTCCGAGATAGATCGCTTTGCCCTGGCCGAAGGTGTGGACCGTCAGTGCGGGCGTTCCCGCGTAAAAGTCGTCGGCGTAGCGCGCGACCGCTTCCGCTCCCTCCTCGTGGGCGAGGGCGGAGATCTCCAGCGCCGTCAAATCGCCTTCGATACCGAGGGAGTTGCCGCTCACGGCGTTCAGGCTCCGGACCGTCCCCGAGTTCTGAACGTCGTGATCCTCGCACCACACCCCGAACACCTCCTTCAGACCCTCGCCCGGCCATCCGCCCATGAAGCAGAGGTTGGTGGGATCCACGATCCCCGTGAAGTAGGTCGCGACCAGCGTCCCGCCCTTCTCCACGAACGACCGCAGCCTCTCCGCCACGCCCGGCTTCAGCATGAACAGCAGCGGCGCGACCACCACCTTGTAGGACGAGAAGTCGCGGCTGGAGTCGAACACGTCCACCGGGATCCCGGCCTCCCAGAACGGGAGGTAGTGGTCGTGCATCGTCTTGTCGTAGGCTCCGTTCCCGCTGGGCGTGCCCGCACAGACCTCCCAAGCCCACCGGACTTCCCAGTCGTAGAGGAAGGCGACTTCGGCGTGCACGTCCGTCCCCAGTACCGGTTTCAGCTTGTCCAGGATCTTCGCATAGTCCGCAACCCGTCGGAATACGAAGTTGTTCTCGTTGCCGATGTGGTCGACGACGGCGCCGTGGAACTTCTCGCACCCCCCGCGGCCTTTGCGCCACTGGAAGTAGAGCGTGCCTTCCGCCCCGTGCCCGATCGACTGGAGCATCTCCGCCTCGTGCAGGCCGGGACGCTTTAACCGCCGGGGCTCCCGCCAGTTGGTGGCGTCGGGGCAGCTTTCCATCAGCATCCAGGGCCGGTCCGGCTTGAAGCACCGGTAAAGGTCGTGCTTGAAGCTGACCGCCGCCGCGCTCCGAGCCAGGTCCGGGTTCGACGTGTCGTAAGCCGGATACTGATCGTCCGCCACGAGGTCCATCGCGGTGGCGAGCTCCGCGTAGTTCAGGCCGCCGAACGTCCCCATGAAGTTCGCCGTGCAGGGCACGTCCGGAGTCGTCGCCCGCAGCGGCTCGATCTCATGAAGGAAGAAGCTCTTGACCTGCCATGTGAGGAACCGCATCCAATCGAGGGACAGGCCGTCCATGCTCGTGTCCCGCGGGTCCACCTCGCTCCAGGCGGTGAACCTGTGGCTCCAGAAGCCGGTCCACCAGGCGTGGTTCAGCGCGTCGAGGCTTCCGTACCGGTCCTCGAGCCATCGGTGCCAACTGGCGAGGCAAAGATCGCAGTAGCAGTGGCCGCTATATTCGTTGGAGATGTGCCACATGCCGAGAGCCGGGTGGTCCCGGTACCGCTCCGCAAGCTGGGTGTTAATGGCGGTCACCTTGCGCCGGTAGACGGGCGAGGACCAGCAGTGGTTGTGCCGGTGGCCCTGGAACTCTCGCAGCCCCTGTTCGTTGACGCGCCGGATCTCCGGGTACTTGTGAGCCATCCAGTTCGGCTTGGCGCCGCTGGGGGTGGCGAGAATGACCTTATGGCCGTCCCGCGCCATCCGGTCCATGATGGCGTCGAGCCACTCGAAGGTGTACTTGCCCTCCTCCGCCTCGTAGCTGCTCCACGCGAAGATCCCGAGGGAGAACGTGTTGCACCCCGCGAGCTTCATGAGCCGGAAGTCCTCGTCGAGAACCTCGGGGTAGTCGAGCCACTGGTCGGGGTTGTAGTCCCCTCCGTGAAGGATCCGATCTTTACCCAGGATGCCGCGAGCGAACGGGAGTGTACTCATGCCAGCCGGAGTCTACTGCCACGGACGAACAACAGCGCAAGCCTGCAAGCCGCTGGTGGAAGGAACTATCCGAGGAACGGGTTCTCGAACTGGAGCTCCTTTGGGATGGCCAGGTTCTCGAGGTTCCTCTGGCCATACCGCAAGGCCCTGGCCGAGGGTTCGTGGAGGAAGCGGTTTCCATCCTCGGCAACGTCCCAGAGCCCCATTCGGGTCCAGGTTCCGGGCTCGTGCCACTCGGGCATGCCGAGAACCGGATAGATACAGATCCCCTGGATGGGGACTCCGTTGTTGAGAGCCTCTTCCACCTCGTCCGCGACCCATTCCAGATGCCGGCCCCGGTGTTCGTCCCGATGGGCGGTCTCCGTCAAGACGATCTCCTGGCGATACCTCGTATGGAGATCCGCGAGGAGCCGGGAGAGCGGGACCCAACGCGGGTCGTCCTCGTCGACGATCGAACCAGGGCGCCCGTGCTCCCACTGGTTGGTCCAATAATAGTTCGCGCCGATGATGTCCAGGTGCTGGGGCGATCCGCCCAATTCGGGCATGAAACGTCCGGCGAGCATGTCCCATCCTTCATACACGACGTTTTCGTTGAAGTAGCGAACCTCGTCCTCGAGTTCGGGATGGTCGGTGGGGGTCGCAACCCGGCACAGCGGGTCGACGTTCACCATGCGCGCATTGGGAATCACGTCCCGAATGGCGTTGATCCCGGCAATCGCGGCCCGGATCAGGTTTACCTTCAACGAAAAGCTCTCGCCGCAGAGGTGGGGGGCGAAAAGGCACGCGTCGCCTCCAGCCCACGCCAGGTAGCTCGGCTCGTTGACGGGGGTGAAGAAGAAGGGGCCGTCCATGTTCTTGCGCACATGCGTTGCGACCGCATGGCAATAGGCGGCAAACCGCTCGACGAACTCCGGCGTCATCGGATCGAGATCCTCGGGGTAGCCGTAGTGGAACAGGTCGAAGATCAGCTGCATGCCCACGTACCTCGCCCTCGTGAGGAACGGATCGAGGGAGGAGAAGTCGTAGGTTCCCCCTTTGTCGATCAGGGGCCAGCGCACGCCTTCTCGAGCCACCAGGATTCCGAGGCTGTAGAGGGCGGTGTAGTCCTCCATGATTCTCCGGTCGTGGTGCGTGGCGCAGATCTGGTCGATCCACTGTCGATGCCGGTTATATCCGGTCGCACACTCAAAGCCGGCCATAAAGAAACTACGGAACAAGTTGCACTTCTCCTTTCGAAGCAAGGGACCCGACCGACCTGGAGCCTGACATCGCCAGGTCGCGGTACTGGTCCACTAACGGCGTTCGGATTCGGTCGAGCCGGGGGTTCAGGTCCCACAGGCCCATCTGAACGAGGTAAGAATCG
>DASWVS010000512.1:0-7138 GCA_036401135.1 Fimbriimonas sp. | reverse complement strand
CCACCACGGGCGGGTTTTCGAATTCGAAGAGGGTCAGCTGGAGCTTCTGCGTGGTCGCCGACACCTTCGGGGCCTCCGTCTTCTGCTCGAGTTCGTTCAGGATCGATTGGGCGCGGACAAGGACCGAGGGGGGCACTCCCGCCATGCGCGCGACGTGGATGCCGTAGGAACGGTCGGTCCCTCCCGGGAGGACGCGGTGCGTCCAGACGATATCGTCGCCGAACTCCTCCACGGCGACGCGATAGTTCGCCACGTTCGGCATCTGGTCGGCCAGGGCGTTGAGCTGGTGGTAGTGGGTCGCGAACATGGTTTTGGCCCCGATCTCGACCAGCCGCTCGATCATCGCCCAGGCGATCGCGAGGCCGTCGTAGGTCGACGTGCCGCGACCCACCTCGTCCAGGATCACCAGAGACCGCGGGGTGGCGTGGTTCAGGATGTTCGCCGACTCGACCATCTCGACCATGAAGGTGCTTTGGCCGAGCGCCAGTTCGTCCTTCGCCCCGATCCGGGCGAAGATGCGGTCGCAAAGGCCGAGTCGGCAGGCTTTGGCGGGCACGAAAGACCCGATCTGGGCCATCAGCACGATCAACGCGTTCTGGCGGAGATAGGTCGACTTGCCCGCCATGTTCGGGCCGGTGAGGATGAGGCAGCGTGAGGCGTCAGGCGTGAGGCGTGAAGGTTCCGTTACGGCTTCCTCCATGCCTGACGCATCGCGCCTCACGCCCAGCTCCGTCTCGTTCGGCACGAAGCCGCTCGCCGTCGCCTCCACCACCGGGTGGCGGCCCGACTCCACGCGGAGGATGTCCTCGTCGACGATCTCTGGCTTGACGTAGCCGCGTTTCGAGGCGGCCTCGGCCAGGGAGCACAGCGAGTCGAGCTCGGCGAGGGCGCGGGCGGTCTGGAGAAGCGACCGGCTCTGCTCGGCGACCCTCGACCGAAGGCGGTTGAACAGGTCCGTCTCCAGCGCGGTGGCCTTTTCCTCCGCCCCCAAAACCAGCGACTCGTGCTCTTTGAGTTCGGCCGTGATGTAGCGTTCGGCGTTGGCGGTGGTCTGTTTGCGGATGTATTCCGACGGCACCTTGCCGGAGTGCTGCTTCGAGACCTCGAGGTAGTAGCCGAAGACTGAATTAAATCCCACCTTCAGATTCGGGATTCCGGTCTTCTGCCGCTCCGACTGCTCCAGGCTCGCAATGTACGACTTGCCGTTCTTGGAAAGGTCGCGCAGCTTGTCCAACTCGGGGTCGTGGCCTTCGCGGATGATGCCGCCGTCGCGCAGCGTATGGGGCGGCTCCGGCACGATCGCCTTGTCGAGCACCAGCGCCAGGTCCTGGTGGTCCGACATCTGCTCCCTGAGTTCCTGGATCCGCCCGAGCCCGACTTTGCGCAGGGGTTCGGCAAGGACCGGCATCGAAAGCAGCGATGACCGAAGGGCGGCCAGGTCCCTGGGCCCGGCGAGGCCGGTCGCGGCGCGGGAGACGAGGCGCTCGAGGTCGGCGAGGCGGCGCATACCGTCGCGCAGGTCCCCACGGACGAGGGCGTGCGCCATCAGCCGCTCGACCGCCTCGTGCCGATGACGGATCGTGTCCCGATCGAGCAACGGCCCCTCGACCCACTTCCGAATCAGTCGCGCGCCCATCGCCGTGACCGTCTCGTCGAGCACCCCGAGGAGGGTGTAGCGGCGCGAGCCGTCCGCCATGTTCTGCGTTAGCTCGAGGCTCTTCCGGGTGGACGGGTCGAGGAGCATGAAGCCGTCGACGCTGTAGGCGCTCAACCCTTCGACGTGGGCGAGGTTCAGGCGGTTTTTCTCGGCGTAGCTGAGCACCATCCCGGCGGCGACCACGGCCGAGGGCTTGTCGTCGCACCCGAAACCCGCGAGGTTCGCCACCCGGAACTGCTCGCTGAGCTTCCGCACCGCCCGCTCCAGGGAGAGGATCGGGGAGTCGGTGACGGCCGAACCGAGCGCGTTGCGCGCCACCTCGCCGTAGCCCTCGGCGTTCGGCCCGACCAGCACCTCCGCCGGGCGTGCCCGCGCCAACTCCTGCAGGATCAGCTCCTGCGCCGAGTCGCCGCAGATCTCGGTGACAACGAACTCGCCCGTGGACGAATCGAGAAGGGCCAGGCCGGCCCGCCCGTCCTGGACGCAGATCGCGGCGAGGAAGTTGTTCTGCCCGCTCGGGAGCATCGAGTCCTCCACGAGCGTCCCCGGGGTCATGACGCGGGTCACGCCGCGCTTGACGAGGCCTTTCGCCGTTTTGGGGTCCTCCAACTGGTCGCAAAGAGCCACCTTGAGCCCTTGCTGGAGCAGACGGGCAAGGTACTTCTCGACGCTGTGGAACGGCACGCCCGCCATCGGGATTCGGCCGTTGGCTCCGTCCTCGCGACCGGTCAGGGTGATCTCGAGGGCTGCCGCGGCCTTCTCGGCGTCCTCGCCGTAGAACTCGTAGAAGTCGCCTACCCGCATCGCCAGCAGCACGCCGGGATGCTCCGCCTTCGCGGCGAAGTATTGCTGGAGCATGGGCGTGCGAGGGGACATGGGATTGGGCGCCGGGCTTTCGCTGAGGATGACACATGGCACGCAACCATGAACGCCGCGAGCCCGCCGTTCGCTTTCAGCGTCATAATGTCTCACGGGTGGGCATATGAAAAGGTTGTTGCTGCGCTGGATTCTGCTTGCGTTCTCGGTCTTTGCCGCGTCGCTGGTAAGCCAGGCACTGAACCTCGGGTTCCAGGTCAACATCAAGACCGCCGCCGACGTGGTGCAGCTTCTTCTCGGCGTCGCCGTCCTGAGCCTGCTGAACGCCACACTCGGGCCGTTGATCAAGCTCATGACCCTCCCCTTGAGCTGCATCACGCTCGGTCTGTTCTCGCTGGTGATCAACGCGATCGTGCTTTGGGTCGCCGCCTCGCTGAACCTCGGCTTCTCGATCACCGACTCCGGCGTCAAAGGCTTCCTCGCCGCGTTCGTCGCAAGCATCCTCATTTCATTCATCAACGGAGTCCTGGGCGTCTTCCTGCCCGACGACAAGGATGATTAGGAGCTATCGGCTCCGACGGATCCTTGCGCCGACCGCCGGACTGGCACGGGCCGTCGCGATCACTCTCGGAGGCCTTGCGCTCCTGTTCGTCGGCGCCGGGCTCAGCTTCAAAGGGTGGATCCTGCCCGTCCTCCAGTGGGCCTCCGACCAGGCGGAGCTCCTCGCCCGAGACATCGTTCCCCAGGAACGCGTCGAGGTGTTCCTCTGGCAGGCGGGCGGGCTTCTGCTCCTTTTAGGCCTGATCGTCGCCTATCGCGGGGTTCGTTCCGGCATCAGCAACGTGATCGAGACCCTCAACCCCGGCCTGAAGGAGGGCAAGGTCGACGTGTACCTGCGCCGGCAGCAGTTGGCGCAGGGCCCGCGCATCGTGGCCATCGGCGGGGGAACCGGCCTCAGCACCCTCCTGAGGGGCCTGAAGCAGCACACCTCCAACATCACCGCCATCGTCACCGTGACCGACGACGGGGGGAGCAGCGGCAAACTCATCCACGAGAAAGGGATGATGCCCCCCGGGGACATCCGCAACTGCCTGGTCGCGCTGGCCGACGCCGAAAAGTCGATGACCGACCTCTTCCAGCACCGCTTCAAGAACGACAGCGGATCGCTGAGCGGCCACTCGATGGGGAACCTCCTGATCGCCGCCCTCGTCGACCAGGCGCGCGGCGACTTCGAGAAGGCGGTCGAAACCGCCTCGGCGGTCCTTGCCATCCGCGGCACGGTGGTCCCGTCGACGCTCCAGCGGGTGCGGCTCCGGGCGAGCATGGAGGACGGCCGGGAGATCTGCGGAGAGACGGCCATCGTGGAGGCGGCGGGCACGATCGACCGGATCTACCTCGATCCCGACAACGTCGCCGCGCACCGTGCGGCGATCCAGGCGATCCGCACCGCCGACCTGATCTGCATCGGTCCCGGATCGGTGTTCACGAGCATCCTGCCGAACCTCATGGTCCCCGAGATCGCCGAAGCCCTCCGGGAGGCGCTCGCGCCGCGCGTCTATATCTGCAACGTCATGACGCAGCCGGGCGAGAGCGACGCCTTCACCGCCTCCGAGCACGCGGCGGCGATCGTCAAGCACGTCGAAGGCCGGATCATCGACTACGTCATGGTGAACACAGGGATGCCCGGCGAAGACCTCGTAGGGAAGTATAGGGGATCGGGCCAGGCGATCGTCGAGCCGGACATCGACCGGATCCGCGCCATGGGCTTCCGCGTCCTTTCCGGCAACTACATGAGCGAAACCGATGTGGTAAGACACGATCCGATGAAGGTTGCCTCGCGCCTGATGGGGTTGGTGACGCGGTGAGCGGCAAGGTCGTCATCCTCAGCGGCCCGAGCGGCGTCGGCAAGGACACGGTGATCGATGCCTGGAAGGCGCTCAACCCTTCCGTCGAACGGGTGGTGGCGTACACCACGCGGCAGCCGAGGGACGGCGAGAAAAACGGGGTCGACTACCACTTCGTGGACCGGGACCGCTTCATGGAGTTCGCCGAGGCGGGGGACTTCCTCGAGTACAAGGAGGTCCACGGCAACTACTACGCGACGCCGCTGGCCGATCTGCGGCGGATGCTCTCCGAGGGAAAGATCGCGATCCTGAAGATCGACGTCCAGGGAGCGCTCTCGGCGATGGAGCTCGTGCCGGAGGCAGAGTCGGTTTTTCTCCTGCCCCCGGACGCCGAGGAGCTCGTCCGTAGGATTCGGGAGCGCGGCGCCGACGAGGACGCGGAGATCGTGCGCCGCCTTCAGAACGCCGAGTTCGAGCTGAGCCTCGCCGACCGATACCGCCACCGGATCGTGAACCGGGACGTCGGGGAGGTGGTGGAGATGCTCGAGAACCTGGTCCGCACTCCCTGAAGCATCGGAGCCAACCTTAGCGGGCTGCGGCTTCCCGCACCTTCTGGACGGCGGGCAGGAGCAGCGCGATCGGGATCGGCTGGACGCTTCCGTCCCCAAAGTTGATGTTCTGGAACCCATGGGCCGTCGCCGATCCCATCACGTCGAAGGACTCGGCGAAGTTCATCTGGATTCCCACGCTGGTGCTGACGGTCTTGGCCTGGAACAACCGTTTGGTCCTAAGGTTCAGCACGTTGAGGAGAAGGCTTCGAGTGTCGAGGTCGCGAGAGATGTAGCACCGGAAGTCCAGCGCCTTATCCGCCTCGCCCGCGGCGAGGGGGATGAGGATTTTGGCGTCCGCGGTCTTGACGACCAGCTCCATCACCTGCTTCTGGTCGGCCTGCACCGCCGGCAGGAGGAGCCCGATAAGCACGGCGATGATGCCCTGGTTCGATCCGACGCTGATCGGGTTCGGTCCGAAGTTCAGACTCACCTGCCTCTCCTGGGCAGAGCTGGAAGCTGCCATCCCAAAAAGCAACGCCGAGCAAGCCGACATGGCTAGAAAACGCCTCAAGGCCAACGAGAACAACATGGTTTCACCTCTGATCCGCCTCTCTGGGATCAGAGGTGATTATAAGACAGGTCCCGGAAATCGCAAGCCGCCCTGCCGGTCGAAAGGCTTGCTGTTCCAGCGTTGGGGAATCCAGCTATCGAGTCCAGGGATACCGCCGGGGGCAGGTGGATCGCCGTTCAGGTCGCCAGGCCCATCTTTCCAAAGTTCATGGGAAGAGGATCGCATTGTTGCCTCGAAAATCGGCCCATCGATGCATATTCTGGTGGGCTTACGTGCTCCGACGTGATATAATGAAACTGCATCAAGAGAGATCCTGAAAGGGATACGGCAACCGGGTGTGGAGACGCCACGGTGCCATGGCGACAAAGTCGCGATGCGCAGCCCCGACGGGGGCTGAAGCGTAAGGTCTCCGGGAAACCGAAGGCCTGCGAACCTGGAAACGGGTACGTGGGCCTTTCCCGTTTCCTCCTCCTTGGTGCGACGACGGGTACGAGGTGTTGTCGCATGAACGAGATCGTCAACGAGCCCGAGCTTTCGGGCGCTGAGCTCTTCGCGCTGTGCGCGGAGCTGTTCGAGGCGGCAGAATGAGCCGCCTCCTGCTGGACCGCCTGTTGAAGCGGCTCGATGTCGAGGGAGGGCTCGGCCGCTACAGGATCGGCGCCGCCGAGGTGGGCTCGCCTGCGCTCGCCGAGAAGGCGGACGTGGGCACGAGGCTCTTCCTCGGGATCTCCATCGACTGGCTTAGCCAGGAGAGGAAGGCCTGCCGGCTGCTGCGAGTCCCTTGCGAAGGCGAAAGCCGGTACGTCCTCACCGTCGAGGAGCGGCTCGAGGCGCTCGCCTCGGCGTGCTCGCTCGAGCAATTGGACGAAGAGCTCGGGCGGCTCGAGCTGGACGCCGTCTGGCTGGTGCGGCCCGTGCCCGGGGAGGCGGCGCGATGATGGGATATGGCTGGCGCGGCCCGGGCTTCTGGGGCTGGTGGGTCGGCGATTGGCGTGAGAGGGTGGAGGACTCCATTGCCGAGGGAGTCCGCGAGTTTGCGTTCATCTGGCACTGGCGCCGGATCAAGGCCTCCTTCCTGATGGAGAAAAGACCGGATCGAGCTCCCACTGCGGAGTTCCTGAAGTGGGTCGAGCACACGTGGGGGCTCTCCCGCTTCGCCTGCGCGAGCGGCACGCTCGGCGATCCCGACCTCTTCGAGGGCGAAGGGCGGATAAAGCGCCTGTTCCCCGAGATGGGCGGCATCGATCCGTCCGCAAGGCCGCGCAGGTGCACGCTGGTGCGCTTCCGGCATCGGAGGAAGAGCCGGCGCACCCGGCTCCTGGCGATCCTCGCCGAGGGTAGCTTCGAGCCGCTCTACGAGGACCGTTGCACGATCCGCCAGTTCTTGGAAAGAGCCAGGCAGAGGGGATTGGACGTGAGCTGGGACCAGCCGCTCGAGGAGATCTATGCCCGCGCAGAGGTCTTGCCGCCGTGCTACGACGAAGCGGAGGGGCTATGAAGGCCGGCAAGCTCCTCGAAACGCTCGGCGTCTACGGCTTCGGCCCCGTCGAAAATGTCATATTGTCTGCGCTCGTCGCAGAGGACCCGCTCCTGCTCGTCGGGAGCAGCGGCACCGGCAAAACCTACCTGCTCAACTCCATCGCCGAGGCGATGGGCCTCGAGCACCGCCACTACAACGCCAGCCTCGTGAGCTTCGACG
>DASWVS010000511.1:0-3329 GCA_036401135.1 Fimbriimonas sp. | reverse complement strand
GATCACCGCTTCGAGCTTCTCCAGGTCCATGTTGCCTTTGAACGGCACATCGCTCTGGGTTTTCAGCGCGTCGTCGGTGAAGATTTCCAGCACCTTTGCCCCACCGAGTTCGAAGTGCGCCTTCGTCGTGGTGAAGTGGTAGTTCATCGGCACGACGGTCCCGGGGCGGAGGAACATCTTGGCGAGCAAATGCTCGGCGGCGCGCCCCTGGTGGCACGGGACGTAGTACCGGAAGCCGAGGATCTCCTGGACGGCGCTCTCCAGCCGGTAGTAGCTCTCGCCGCCCGCGTAGGCGTCGTCCGAGACCATCATCGATGCGAGTTGATTGTCGCTCATCGCATTGGTCCCGCTGTCGGTCAGCATGTCGATGAACACGTCGCGGCTCCTCAGGAGGAAGGTGTTGTAGCCGGCGTCCTCCAACGCGCTGAGCCTTTCGGCGGCAGGCTTCAGCCTCGTGCTCTGCACGACGCGGACCTTGTACATGTCGATCGGGATGGAAGAGCCGTTAGAAAGCTTGACGTTCACAGGTAACTCCGGGCAATGGACAGATTTTCACACCGACACCGGCGAAATACCAGTCAGTGAAAGCGAGGACATGGATCGAAGCGGTTAACTGGGAAATAGGCTGGCGCGACGAGGCTCGAGTGTCGATGAAAGAGGGAATCGTTCCGTACCGAATGACCGTCGATGACGTGCTCAAGGCCTATGAAACCGACGGCAGGCAGGGCCTGAGCGAAACAGAGGCGAGAAGACGGCTCGAGCAGTTCGGTCCCAACGAACTCGAGGCCGATCCTCCCGACCCGTGGTGGTCCAGGTTTCTGGCGCAGTTCCGCGACGTTCTCGTCATTCTCCTCCTCGTCGCGACCGTTATCTCCTTCGCGCTTTGGATCTATGAGAGGAACTCGGAACTGCCCTATGAGGCGCTGGCCATATTTTCCATCGTGCTTCTGAACGCGATTATCGGTTACGTCCAGGAGGCGCGCGCCGCGCAGGCCGTGGCGGCTTTGCGCCAGATGACCTCCGCCCATGCGAGCGTGGTCCGCGACGGCGAGCGCAAGAGCATCCCCGCATCGGAAGTTGTGCCGGGCGACATCCTTCAGATCGAGGAGGGGGACACCATTCCGGCGGACGCCCGCCTGATCCACACTACGGCGCTCCAGACCGCGGAGGCGGCCCTGACCGGCGAAAGCCTGCCGGTTTCCAAGATCACTCAGCCGATCGCGGAAGAGGCGGATCTTGGCGACCGCATGAACAGCGTCTATAGCGGCACCATCGCCACCTATGGACGCGGGCGGGCGGTCGTCACCGCGACCGGGATGGGCTCCGAAATTGGGAAGATCGCAAGCATGCTTCGCGGCGCCGAGGAGGAGCCGACCCCGCTGCAGCGCGAGTTGGACCGGCTCGGAAAGACGCTCGGCCTCATCGTCGCCGCCATCGCCGTGGTCATGATCGTCACGATCGTGCTCGTGGAGCACGTCACCGGGCTTTCCTCGCTCTTCGACGTGCTCATCGTCGGGGTCGCGCTCGCGGTCGCCGCGGTTCCGGAGGGCCTGCCGGCGATCGTGACGGCGGTCCTCTCCCTCGGCGTCCAGCGAATGGCTCGTCGCAAGGCGATCGTCAAAAACCTCTCGGCGGTCGAAACGCTCGGGTCGGCCAGCGTCGTCGCGTCGGACAAAACGGGAACCTTGACCCGAAACGAGATGACCGTCCGGGTGCTGGACACGGCCAGCGGCCGCGTCAGCTTCGCCGGTACCGGATATCAGCCGGAGGGCGACGTTCTTTCCGAAGACGGCAGTCCGGTGGAAGGGCCTCTCCGAATCGAGATGGAACGCGCCCTGGTGGCCGCCGTTCGCGCCAACAACGCCGTGCTCCAGGAAACGGGAGGCCAGTGGTCGGTTCAGGGAGACCCCACGGAAGGCGCCCTCATCGTCGCAGCGCGGAAGGCCGGCATCCACGACGCGGAACTCGAATCCCGGTTCACCCGGGTGGCCGAGTTGCCCTTCTCGTCCGAGCGCAAACTGATGAGCACCGTCCACGCCGACACCCAGCATGAGGAAAACTTCCTCTCGTTGACGAAGGGGGCGCCGGACGTTCTTTTGGCGAGATGCGACTGCGAATTGGTCGGCGAGGAGACGGTCCCTCTCACTCCTGAACGGCGCAGGGAGATCGTATCCAACAACGACCAGCTTGCGGGAGAAGCGCTCCGGACTCTGGGTGTGGCTTTTCGTCGGCTTCCGGCGGAATCGTTCGCCGAGGAGGAGGTCGATGAAAGCCTGGAACAGGATTTGGTGGTCCTGGGCCTGATCGGAATGATCGATCCTCCGCGCCAGGAAGCGCGGGAAGCCGTCGCGAAGGCGCGACGTGCGGGCATCCGGCCGATCATGATCACCGGAGACCACCCGCGGACCGCTTCGATCATCGCCCAGGAACTGGGGATCGTCGACGAGGCGAAAGCGCTGACCGGCGCCGAGATCGAGGCGATGACCGACGGAGAGTTGGCCTCCGCCTCCAAAGCCGTCTCGGTCTATGCGCGGGTCAATCCCGAGCACAAGCTGAGGATCGTCAAAGCGCTGCAGAGCGACGGCTCGACGGTGGCGATGACCGGTGACGGCGTCAACGACTCCCCCGCGCTGAAAACGGCCGACATCGGGATCGCCATGGGCATTACGGGGACCGACGTCTCTAAGGAAGCGGCGGACATGGTGTTGGCCGACGACAACTTTGCGACGATCGTGGCGGCGGTCGAGGAGGGCCGCGCGATCTTCGGCAACATACGGAAGTTCCTGAGATACCTGCTCTCCGCCAACATCGGCGAGGTGCTCACGATGTTTCTCGGAGTCATGGGCTCGACCCTGATCGGTCTCCGACACGAAGGGAGCGAGGGCCTTGCGCTGCCGATACTTGCCACGCAGATACTCTGGATCAACCTGGTAACGGACGGGGCGCCCGCATTGGCGCTCGGGATCGATCCGGCAGGGGCGGGAGTGATGGAGCGCCCTCCGCGGCCGCGCGGGGAAGGCGTCGTCACCCGAGGCATGTGGGCGGGGATCCTGTTCGTTGCCGTCGTGATGGCCTTCGGCACTCTGATGATCCTCGATGCGAGCCTCGCCGGCGGATTCATTGAGGGGTCCGGAGACATGAGATACGCCCAAACGATGGCATTCACGACTCTCGTGCTCTTCCAGCTGTTCACGGTCTTCAACGCGCGCTCGGACGACCGGAGCGCGTTCGTTGGGCTTTTCGCGAATCGATGGCTCTGGGGGGCGGTGCTCCTCTCCCTCCTCCTGCAGGTCGCGGTGGTCTACACCCCGTTCCTTCAGAGGGCGTTC
>DASWVS010000510.1:0-8469 GCA_036401135.1 Fimbriimonas sp. | reverse complement strand
GAAAGCTGGAAGGGGCGCAGGCGCTCCGCCATCGCCGCCGCCGCCTCGTAGCCCTTCTGGATGTACCAGTCGTAGGCCGACCAGGGCCGCTGGCTCTCCATCACGTCCGGCTGGAGATACACCTGGCGCTCTCCGTAAGGTGCCAGCGATGCCTTGGCGGCTTCGATCTGGCTGGCGAAGACCGCCGCCAACAGCCGGTTCGCCTGTTGGAGCGCGTCGAGCTTGTCGAGGTTCGCGGGGATCCTCCCCCCGACCGGGTGCCGGATCGGCTCGGTATCGGAGCGGGTCTGAAGCGACTCCGGAAGCACGTTCACGGCAATGATCGCGTCCGGCCTGAAGGTCTCGACCGCCGTGGGCACCGGCAGCGCTTCGAGCACCCCGCCGTCGCCGAGGACGCGGTTCTGGGTCACCGCAGGCGAGAACGCGAGGGGAATCGAAATCGACGACCGGATCGCCAGCGGAAGGGATCCGCCGGACGGGACGTACTTGCGAAGGCGGTGGTAGTCGAAGGAGACCGCCCGGAACGGCAGCGGCAGGTCGTCGAACCTCGTCGTCTCGTCGTACGGAAGGCCGGCGCGGCTGAGCAGCAGCCCAACCTCGGGGATGGAGGAGATGCCGAAGGGCATCTGAAGGCCGTGCCGGGCGCCGAACTCCAGCACGCCGGGCACCTGGCGGCGGTCCTCCTTCCTTCGGAACGCGAGGTCCTCGTAGGGGGGCTCGGAGGCGAGGGCCGTGTCCCAATCCACGGACGCGGCCATCTCGCGCAGCTCCTGCGGGGAAACGCCGGTCGCGTACAGTCCCCCGACGAGGGAGCCGACGCTGGTGCCGACCACATAGTGGACCGGGACCCGGTTCTCCTCGAGCCACTTCAGCACGCCGATATGGGCCCATCCATACTGCGCCCCCGCGCTGAGCACCAGGGCGACTTTACCGACAGCCGGTTTCGGAGGATCCACCTGGGCGGAGGCGGCGGCAGCGACGCCGGCGAGGCAGAGGAAGGCGGATCGGAGGCTCACAGCCCATAAGGTACATGAAGCCGGGCGCGAACATGGCGCTTATCGCTCGCGCCAACGCCGATGAGGGGAACGGAGCATGCGGCGGATCATTTCGCGGGTGCTGACGACCTCTGCGCCGAGCGCGATCGCCCTTTCTCGCGACGACCGGGTCAGGTCGTAGTGGTCCCCCTGGAAAGCGCGCCGGGGAATCCCGAGACGCGCCGCGAAGTCGTGCAACTCCTCGAAGGAGGCGTCGGTCGCCAAGTGGCACCATTCCCTATGCCCCATCGGACGGTGGGCGTAATCGGTCAACGGGTCGACGAGAACGGACATGCGCGCGGCCGGCTCCTTTCGGTGCAACAATGATGGCATGCTGCTCGCCCTCGCCTTGATGGCGCTTCAGTCTCCCACGATCCAACTCGAGTTCGAGGACGGCGTCCTGACCGGGCCCAAGACATCGACCGAACGGAGCGGGTTCTCGGGCACGGGATACGTCACCGATTTCACCCACGGCAACGACCTGGTGGAACTCCGGTTCCGGGCGAAGGCGGGGATCTACCGGGCGAAAGTCCGCTACAGCGCCCCCCAGGGGGAGAAGGGTTACGACCTGACGCTGAACGGTCGAACCTATACCGGGATGTTTACGCCGACGGGCGACGCCTTCGCCGACGAGGACGCAGGCAAAGTGGAGTTGAAGGACGGTGAGAACGTCCTCCTCTTCGGCAAGGGGTGGGGGTACTACGACGTCGATGCGATCTCCTTCGCGCCGGCCGGGCCGGTCGAGAGACTCGCGGTCCCCCCGCTGAAACTGAGCGATCCCAAAGCCTCCGCCGCCACGAAAAAGGTGTTCTCGTCGCTGGCGCGGATCTACGGGAAGAAGACCGCTTCGGGCCAGTACAACGAGAAGGACACGAAGTACATCGAGGCATTGGCGGGACGGACGCCGCTGATCTTCGGCGACGACCTGATGGACTACTCGCCTTCGCGGGTGGAGCGCGGCGCCAACCCCGTCGGGATGGCCGAACGGCTGATCGCGCGCTCGAAGCAGGGCCAGATCGTCACGCTTTCCTGGCACTGGAACGCTCCCAAGGACCTGGTCGACACCAAGACGGCGGAGAAGGACCTCAGTTGGTATCGGGGCTTCTACACCGAGGCCACCACCTTCGACCTCGCGAACGCGCTGGAGGGAGAGGACCGCGATCTGCTGGTCCGCGACATCGACGCGATCGCCGTCCAGCTGAAGAAGCTGGCCGCCGCCGACGTTCCGGTGCTCTGGCGGCCTCTGCACGAGGCGGACGGGCGCTGGTTCTGGTGGGGTGCGAAAGGCCCCGATCCGTTCAAGCGGCTTTGGCGGCTGATGCACGACCGGCTGACGAACCACCACGGGCTCCACAACCTGATCTGGGTGACGTCCCACGGGCTTCGCCCGGACTGGTACCCCGGCGACGATGTCGTGGATATCGTCGGGATCGACGCCTATCCGAGCGACCCGACGGACCCGCTGAGCACGACTTGGGAAGAGCTGATTCGCCAATACGGCGGCCGGAAGATGCTGGCCCTCACCGAATTCGGCGGAGTGCCGGACGTCGAGAGGGCGCGCAGGTTCGGCGTCCGGTGGGCGTACTTCGTGTCCTGGACCGGCAGCCTCGGGCCGGAGAAGGTTTCGAAGGAGGAACTCCTCCGGCTGTACCGGCAGAAAGCGGTCGAGAACCTGTCGAACCGAAAGTAGCCTAGACGACCCTGAGTTCCGGCTCCGGGTCGTCGTTCAGGCTTTCGTGCCCGTCCTCGGTCACCGTCACGATATTCTCGATACGAACCCCGAACTCGCCGGCCCGATAGACGCCCGGCTCCACCGAGAAGCATTCGCCGACCCTGAGGGCCTCCGTGTTGCCGGCGATGATATACGGCTCCTCGTGGCCGCGCATGCCGATGCCGTGTCCGAGACGGTGGAAAAAGAGCTCTCCCATGCCCGCGTCCTCGATAACCCTGCGCGCCGCCGCATCGACGTCCTGGGCGGCTACGCCCGGGCGGACGGCGGACCGACCGGCCTGATGCGCGGCGTGGACCGTGCGATAGACATGCTTCGCCTCTTCCGAAGCGCTCCCGATGGCGACGGTCCGAGTGATGTCGCTCTGATAGCCGCCGACTCCGCAGCCGAAGTCGAGGATCAGGACGTGGCCTTCCTCGAGTCGGCTTTCGCCGTTGATGTGGTGCGGTTCGGCGCCGCCCGGCCCCGTCGCGACGATGGCGAAGCTGGGCGTCCCGCCGCGCTTCCGCATCGCGTCGGAGAGGAACTGCGAAACCTCGTCCTCGGTCAGCCCCGGCCTCAGGTAGCCCAATACGTCGAGGAAGGCGTCGTCGGCGATTCGGGCGGCCCTCCGCATCAGCTCGAGTTCTCCCGCGTCCTTGCTCCGCATCAGCTTGGAGATGACTTCCTGGCCGGGCTTGAACAGCGCCGCGGGGAGCACCCCCTGCATCTTCAGGACCATCTGGGCGGGCATCTCGTCGTCGACGGCGACGATCCCGGATCGAAGGTTCCAGTCTTCGGCGAGCTGGGCGAAGAGGGCGAGCGGGTCCTCACCGTCGCGCCAGGGCCGCATATCGCGGATGCCGGCGCGCTTCGCCTGGGTCGCCGAGAGGGCGGGGCAGATCAGGCGGGTCTCGCCGGCCGCGCTCACGGCCAACGACATGAATCGCTCGTGGCCGCTCTCGTAGAACCCGTGGAGGTATCCCATCGAGATGGGCGTCTGGGCCATGTAGGCGTCGATCCCCGATTCCTGCAACTCACGAGCCAACCGCGCGATCCGGTCCATGGGCCAAGTATGGCACCCGATCCGCCAGGCGCGACCGTCCAAAGGCCTCCTATTATTGTAATATTATATATATTGATATATATTTGTTTTACAATAGGATCGTGATCGGTCGATGCCTCAATCTTCTTGTCCTCGTGCTCGGGATCGCTGCCCTCTACCTGGGTCGGCTGGCGGCAAAGGCGGTCCAAGAAGAGGAGTCCGACAACATCAGCGGCATTGGACACTATGCCCAGCGTCTCAGCGGAGCCGAAAAGCGCCGAATGGCTGCCCTGAAAGATCCATACCAGTACGTCCAGGCTAAAGCGCGACGCCGGGTTCAGAACCTCTATGGTCGACAGGCGAGGATCGAGCTATACGAGATCCGATATCGCGACAAGAAAACCCGGGTCACGCTTTACCGGGTGAACGGAAAATGCGTCGGGTCGACTTCGTGGACGGAGAAATAGCCCTGCCTGCCGCGGCGAACCCCAGCCGGCTCTTCCGCCGTTGACGGCACTTGATCGGATCCACTGGTAAAATGACCGTCAGGTTGCCGGATCGTCTAATGGCAGGACAGCGGTTTTTGGTGCCGCACGTCTAGGTTCGAATCCTAGTCCGGCAGCCATTTCTTGCGGCTTTATGTACGCCGGCTGAGGGCATTGCTCGGCCCCCGAGGGCCCGCTCGGTGCGGCAGCCACGAGGCGTCCCCCCTTATCCCAACCTGGCGGGATGGGCCGTTGGAAGTATCCTCTTCCGGTGAACCAGGGCAGGGAGTCGAAGAGGGCGGCAGGGATGGCATTTATCCTTCTGACGATCCTGATCGACGTGATCGGGTTCGGGATCATCATTCCGGTCCTGCCCAGCCTCGTCGAGCAGCTCACGGGGCGGGGTCCGTCCGAGGGCGCGTATGCCTTCGGATGGCTGCTGGCGAGCTTCGGGATCATGCAGTTCCTGTTCGCCCCGGTGTTGGGGAACTTGAGCGACCGGTTCGGCAGGCGGCCGATCCTGCTCTTGAGCCTTGCGTTCGCAGGGGTGGACTACGTGGTCCAGGCGCTCGCCCCGAACCTTCTCTGGCTCTTTATAGGGAGGATACTCGCCGGGATCACCGGAGCGAGCTTCACCGCCGCCTCCGCCTACATCGCCGACGTCAGCCCGCCGGAAAAACGGGCGCAGAACTTCGGAATGATCGGGGCGACGTTCGGGCTCGGGTTCATCCTCGGCCCGGCGCTCGGAGGCGTCCTCGCGGCATACGGCCCGAGAGTCCCCTTCTGGGCGGCGGCGGGATTGACCTTCCTCAACTTCCTCTACGGGTACTTCGTGCTCCCTGAGTCGCTCTCGCTCGAGAACCGTCGGGAGTTCGATTGGCGCACTGCCAACCCCTTCGCGGCGCTGGGCATCCTCGGCCGCCATCGCTGGATCCTGATGCTCGGGCTCGCGGCCTCCCTCCTCTGGATCGGCCAGCAGGCGGGCATGAGCACCTGGGTCCTCTACACGAGCTATCGGTTCGGCTGGGACGAAACCGACAACGGGCTGTCGCTGGCTCTTCTGGGCGCTTCCATGATGTTCGTGCAGCTCTGGCTGATCCGGTTCCTGGGGAAGCGGATGAAGGACGCCCAGATGTTGAGCCTGGCGATGGTCCTGAACGTCGCCGGACTCCTGGCGATGGGGTTGGCGTTCCAAAGCTGGATGCTGATCGCGGCAATGCTCCTGTGGACGATGGCGTTCATCGGCGGTCCCACGATGCAGGGGATGGTCTCAACGCAGTACGGGCCGGACGAGCAGGGAGCGATCAACGGGGCGATGAGCGCGCTCCAGAACCTGACCGGGGTCGTGGGACCGATCCTGATGACGAGCATCTTCGGTTACTTCACCTCGAAGGCGGTTCCGATCAAGGTCCCGTCGATGCCGTTCTACGTCGGCACCGGCCTGGCCGCCGTTTCCGCGCTTGCGGTGCGCTATGCCCTGACGCATCGGCCAGCGCCCCGCGCGAACTGACCCAAAAACAAGGGGCGGCCCGAGGCCGCCCCTTGTTCGGTTCCTCTTTCGGTCCGACTACTGGATCGAGAAGCTGATCTTGCCGTTGTCGTCGTCGCCCCCGCCCTTCACGGTCATGAAGGTTCCGGCAGTGCCGGTTGCGTCGCCGGAGATCTGGCCGGTCGCGGCGTCAAAGGTCAGAATAAGGTCCTTCTCACCCTTGGCCGGGTTGATGTCGACATGGTCGTCGCGGTCCTCCAGGCCACTGTCGTCGTCGTAGAGCCGGATCCGGATCGTCGAGGTGGCGTCGTTGACCGGCACCCGGAGCTTCCAGTTGGGATTACCTTCGTCGTGGCTGAAGTTCTTGGACTTGTAAACCTGCCCGTCCACCCAGATCATGGCGTAGAAGTCGGCACGGTCCGCACCAAGCGCATCGCCCTGGTCGAGGTTGTCGAGCTGAGCCACGTGGTTGATGTTGATCGTGACCCACCGCGTGGGATTGGTGGCGAACCTCTGGGCACGCATGGTCGCCATCGGGCCACCCGCCGTACCGATCTTCCAACCATGGTTGTTGATGTCGGCGCGCCACTTGTAGTCGCGAACGTCCTGGGCGAAGGCGGTCGTCGCGATCGCCAGCGCCAACGTCGAAGTTTTCAGTAGGTTTAGTATCGTTTTCATACTCTTTTTGACCTACCTCGTTCTTTCGAGGATCCTCGTGTTCGGCCGTGGCAAAAGCGACATGCTGCACAATAAGCCAGAGATCAGGGTAGAAACCGGGTTCGTTCCTCCGGGGTCGGAAGGCGGCAGGTTTCCTTTTTTCCGAAGATCCGATAGCGGTTTTTCGCGATGAGGCGATAGACGGCGTCGCGCAGGAAGGCGGGAACGATCAGCAGGGCCTTGGCCAGCGCCCAGGCCCCTCCGAGCCCGGCGATCAGGCGCAGGGCGCCGGTGGATCGGGTGTAGGTTCTTCCGTCCTCAACGAGCACGAACGAGTTCAGGTCGCCCGTGGCAACGTGCTCGGGGATCATTTGCGCCGCCGTCTCCCCCTGAAGGGGGGCGAACCGGAACTTCGCCCGGGGGTCGTGCCGGACGATGAAGTCGACGGTGCTGTTGCAGAGGTTGCAGACGCCGTCGAAAAATACGACCGGATGTTCGGCGGACTCCCTCGACAGCGTTCGGCTCATGGACATGACCATTTTGACGACGTTGCGGTAGCTTATGGTCGATGAAGCCAAAGGTCCTCGTGCGACACTCCCTCCCCCAAGCCGCCCTCGACGAGTTGCGGGCGAACTTCGAGGAGACCGAGGATCCCGAACAGGCCGAAGGCGTCGTCGGCTTCCTCTCGACGAGCCTGGACCTGGGGCGGATGCCGCGCCTGCGTGCGGTCGCGACCGTTTCGGCAGGCTACGACAACTACGACCTTCCGGAACTCACCCGCCGGCGCATCGCGCTGATGAATTGCGCGGACGCACTGACGGAAACCACCGCCGACCTGGCCTTCGCGCTGATGCTCGCCTCCGCGCGCCGTGTCGCCGAGTTGGATGCGCTGGTTCGCAGCGGCGGTTGGAAACCGGGAGCGGGTTCGGAACTCTACGGCCTCGACGTCCACGGAAAGACGCTGGGGGTCGTCGGCTACGGCCGGATCGGGTCCGCGATCGCGCGCCGCGGCAAAGGCTTCGGCATGGAGGTCCTCTACACGAGCCGCCGGCCTAAGGAGACGCCCGGCAGGGTGGTATTGGACGAGCTTCTCCGCCGATCCGATTTCGTCTGCCTGGCCGTACCCCTCACTCCCGACACCGATCGGTTGATCGGCAGCCGCGAACTCGGCCTCATGAAGCCGACGGGAATCCTCGTCAACATCGCGCGCGGCAGAGTTGTGGACGAGTCCGCGCTGGTGGAAGCGCTCCGGAGACAGACCATCCGGGCGGCGGGACTGGACGTGTACGAGGAGGAGCCGCTTTCGCCGACGTCTCCGCTCATCGGCATGCCGAACGTGGTCCTTCTGCCCCACATCGGCTCTGCCACCCAGGAAACCCGCGACGCCATGGCGCTCGCCTCCGTGCGGAACCTGATTTCCTGCCTGGTCCACGGCGAGCCTCGGAACGTCGTCAACTCCGAAGCGCTCGAGTAGAGCGAAGGTCCCGGCGGGGCGGATCGAATGTTATCATTATTGATAACGATATGAATCGGTCGTCGCTCATCGTCCACCCGGTTCGCAGCCGGATCATCACGGGCCTCATTGGAAGGTCCCTTACCACGAGGCAGCTCGCGCGCCTCCTGCCGGAGGTTCCGGTCCCGAGCCTCTATCGGCACCTGAGGACTCTGGCGGAGTGCGGGGTCCTGGAGGTCGTCGAGGAGATTCCCGTCCGGGGCACGCTGGAAAAGGTGTACGCCATGGCGGAGGGCGGCGGAAAGCTGCCGGAAAGCGAGATCGATCGCTTCACGGGCTCCGAACGCCAGGAGATGCTCGACAACTTCCTTCGAATGCTCTCGGTCTCCTACCGCGCCTACGTCGAGAGCGGCGGAGACGAGCCCGTGCGAGCCTCCGCCACGGCCCTGTACCTGACGGACGAGGAGGAGCGGGAGCTCCGCCGTTCGATCGCCGCGCTGATGGCTCGCTATGAGGGCCGGCCGCGCTCGGAAGCACAGCGTCGAAGGATGGCAGGTTATATCGTGCAGCCCGACATGGATATCGAATCGGAGGACAC
>DASWVS010000509.1:0-2128 GCA_036401135.1 Fimbriimonas sp. | reverse complement strand
AGCTGCGCCGGATCCTCGGCGACGGCATCGACGGCCTCCCGGAAAGGGAAAGGCTCGTCGTGGCGCTCTACTACCACGAAGGCCTCACGTTCAAGGAGATCGGCAAAGTACTGGGCGTGAGCGAATCAAGGGTCTACCAGCTTCACACCCAGGCGATCACCCGGCTGCGAAACCATATGCGCCAGGTCGGCGTCGTACCCACACGTATCTGATGGAGCCAAGGCTTCGATGAGGGGTGGAGGCACGCTTGCAACGGCCTGTAGCCTGGCGATGCTCGGGATTGTCGCGGTCGGGTGCCGGAAAGCCAAGCCGGTCGAGCCCGTTGCGATCGTCAACGGCGTACCGATCACCGCCGAAGAGTACTACGGCTATCTGGAAAGGAAACCGAACGTCACTGTGGTCTCCAGCGACGGCAGGGGCACGGTCGAAGGCAAGGTCGCCTACTCCCTCGGTTTCCAGGCGCTCAGGGACATCGTCAACCGAAAGCTGCTCCGCGACATCGCCGAAAAGGAGAAGGTCGAGCCGTCTCCGGAGGATGTCGAGGCTGAAATCCAGTTCCGCAAGAAGGGTGATCCTGAGTTCGTCAGCCGACTGACCGACCAAGGCCTCTCGATGGACGACGTGCGCGAGGACATTCGCATGGACCTGATCCAGGAGCGGCTGTGGACGCGCGGCGAGACCGTCACGGATGCGGAAGTCGACCAGTTCATCAAACAGGACCCGCGCCAGTTCATGCTTCCCGCCGAGGCCGACCTCCGGTGGATCGTGGTCGAGTCGGACTCCCAGAAGCAGCAGGTCGACCGGCAGTTGAAGGCGGGTCAGCCTTTCCAAACCGTGGCCGGGAAACTCAGCAAAGCTCCGGGCGCCTCGGGGAACGGCGGGCTTTTCCCCGAGCGCAGGCTGGAGGGCTTGCCGGCTCCGATCCGATCCGCCGTCGAAGCCACCAGAGCTGGAAAAACGACGAACTGGATCCGCGACGGCAAGCGCTGGATCATCCTCTTCGTGGAGAAAAAGGACCCGCAGATCAAGATCCCGATCGACGACCACATGCGGACCCGCATTCGCCGGCTCCTCGCCATCCAGAAAGGCAGAAACCGCAACGACATCGGGGCAAAGCTCGAGGAAGCGTTGCGCGAAGCCAAAGTCGAGGTTCGAAAAGAGTCGATCAAAAAGATTTGGGATGAGGCATCGCAGAACCTGCGGCAACCTCCGGCCGGTGCTCCGACGCCCTGACCGCGCTGGTGAAACGCCCTCGCGATGCGTCACAATAGGTCCCTAGAATGCCCGACACCGTGCTCGTCCTTGGCTCCGGCCCTATTCGCATCGGACAGGGGATCGAGTTCGATTACTCCTGTGTCCACTGTGTCTGGTCCCTCCGCTCCCTCGGCTACCGGGCGATCATCGTCAACAACAACCCTGAGACCGTCAGCACGGACTTCGACACGGGAGACGGGCTGTACTTCGAGCCGGTAACGCTCGAGGATGTTCTCGACGTCATCGGCCATGAGGAACCGATCGGCGTGGTCTGCCAGTTCGGGGGCCAGACGGCGATCAACCTTGCCGAAGGGCTCCGCCAGGCCGGCATCCCGGTCCTCGGGACCAGTCCCGAAGCCATCGCGATGGCGGAAGACCGGGAGCAGTTCGACCACCTGCTCGAGAGCCTCGGGATCCCGCGGCCTCGCGGAAAGGCGGTCCGTTCCCTGGAGGAGGCGGTCAAAGTTGCCGAGGAGGTGGGCTACCCGGTGCTCGTCCGGCCCAGCTTCGTTCTCGGGGGGCGGGCGATGGAGATCGTTTTCAACGAGAAGCACCTGCGCGGATTCTACGGAGAGGCCGAAGACGCCAACCCCGGGCAGCCGGTGCTCGTCGACAAATACCTCCTGGGCAAGGAGGCCGAAGTGGACGTGATCTCTGACGGAACCGACACGCTGGTGCCGGGGATCATGGAGCACATCGAGCGCGCCGGGGTCCATAGCGGCGACTCGATGGCGGTATACCCCCCGGTTTCCCTGAATGCGGACGTCCAGTCGCAGATGGTGAGATCCGCCTGCGAGATCGCCCGCGCCTTGGGGGTGAAAGGGCTGATGAACATCCAGTACGTCATCACCGACGACAAGGCGTATGTGCTGGA
>DASWVS010000508.1:0-3549 GCA_036401135.1 Fimbriimonas sp. | reverse complement strand
CCGGAGGGCAAATGACGGCAGCGAGAACCGGGACGAGCGTCGGCGACGCCGACCTCAAGCTGCTGGCCGCTCTCACCAAAGTCCAGAACCGGGACGAACTCCTTACCGAACTCGCGACGCTCTGGGTCGACATCTCGGGAGCGGACTCCTGCGACATCCTCTACCGGGAGCATGGAGACGGCTTGGTGCTCAAGGCGAGCACCACGTACCCCGAGTTGACGAACCGCGTAAGGCTGGGCAAGGGCATCGGCCTCTGCGGGCGCACGCTGCGATCGGCCGAGGCGATCTTCGTCGCGCAGGACGCCCAGCTCCACCCGAACTACGCCAAGTATCCCGGCCTTGACGAATCCGACTGCGAGGCGGTGGTCCTGCTCCCCCTGGTTCGCGGCAGCGAACCCCCTTACGGCGTCATCCAGCTGAAGAAGTCCTGCCCGTGGCAGACCGACGCCGAGGAGCGCGGCCGGCTCGAGCACTTCGCCGACGTCTCCGCGCACGTGATCTGCGGCTTCAAGAACGTCTATTCGGCGGGCCAGCAGCTGAACCGGCTCGGGGCCCTCAGCGAAGTCACGCGAACGATCTCGACAAGCCCTTACCTGGAGGAGATCCTTCAGCTGCTCGTCCACTGGACGGCGCAGCAGTTCAACTACAAGGTCTGCACCGTCCGTCTCCTCGACGAGAAGCGCGACGAACTCGTGCTCCGAGCGACCCAAGCTCCCGCCAAGGCTTATCAGCGCAAGCGGGCGATCAAGCTTGGCGAGTCGATCGCGGGCAAGGCGATCAGCGAGAACCGGGCGATCATTGTTCCGGACGTCCAGGTCGAAGACGACTACATCGGCCACGACCTGGCGGTCGAGCAGGGGCTGAGGTCGATGATCTGCGTCCCGCTGATGCTCCAGGACAAGCCGGTCGGCGTCCTGAGCTGCTACACCAGCGAGGTCCGCGACTTCACGCAGGACGAGATCAAAGCGCTCGAAACCCTTGCCCAACAGGCGACGGTGAGTATCGAGCACGCCAAGCTGCAGGTCCGGAACACCCTGATGCAGGAGATGCACCACCGGGTGAAGAACAACCTCCAGCAGGTCGCTTCCCTGCTCCGGCTTCAGATGCGGACAACGAGCTATCGGACGCTCGAAGAGGCGCTGAACGACTGTCTCGCCCGGATCCTGGCGATCGCTTCGGTGCACGACCTGCTGAGCCGCGAGGACCTCGACCATGTCGGCATCCGCTCGATCGCGGAAGCCTTGGTCCACCACCAGCAGAGCTCGCTCGTCCTGCCGGACCGGTCGATCCTGTTCCTCGTGCGGGGGCACGACGTTCGGCTGAACATGACCCAGGCGACGCAGCTGTCGCTCGTCCTCAACGAGCTCATTTCGAACGCGGTGGAGCACGGGTTCGAGAAAACGCACAAAGGCGAGATCCACGTGACGGTCGAGGAGAGCGACAACGAGATCTCGGTATGGGTGTCGAACAGCGGCGATTCGTTGCCGGAGGACTTCGATCCGACCAAGAGCACGAGCCTCGGCCTTCAGATCGTGGATTCGCTCTCGAGGGCGCTGGGAGGCCGGTTCCGGATGAGCAACATCATGGGCTGGACGGTGTCGGAAGTGAAGTTCACCCGAGCGAGCGGCGAGTAGTCCCAACGGGCGGTTCGGCGTGCCGGTAACCTCGATGCATGCTTGCTCTCGCGGGTGCATTGGCGTTTCTGTCTGTCGCGCAAGGTCCTTCGCAAACCGAGCCGGTCCGGGTTCCCTCCCTGACCGGCCGGATCGAGGACGTGGCCGAGTTCGAGTCGAAGGCACTCGGCAACAAGCGGAACCTGCACGTCTACCTCCCGCCCGGCTACGAAGCGAACCCGCGCCGGAAGTACCCCGTCCTGTACGTCCACGATGGTCAGAACGTGTTCAACGGCGCGACCTCGTATCTGCCGAACAAGGAGTGGCGCCTCGACGAAACGGCGGAGGCGCTGATCGGTGCGGGACTGATCGAGCCCCTCATTATCGTCGGGATCGACAACGCGGGGATCGAGCGGGCGAACGAGTACCTGCCGACCCGGTTCAAGCCTCGATGGAGCGACAGTGAAATGGGCGGCAAGGCGGACCTTTACGGGAAGATGCTCGTCGAGGAGATCAAGCCGTTCATCGACCGCCGGTACCGCACCCGAAGTGATGCACGGAGCACGGGACTCATGGGCAGCTCGTTCGGCGGCGTGGTCACCTACTACCTCGGGATCACCCACCCGAACGTCTTTTCTCGTCTGGGGGTGGTGTCGCCGTCGGTATGGGTCGACGACTACCTTCTCGTCAAGAAGACGCACGCGCTGAAGGGCAAACTGCCGCTCAAGATCTGGCTGGATATGGGAACCCAGGAAGGTCCGGAGGCGACGAAGGACGCCCAGACCCTCAAGCGCGCGCTCAACCTCAAAGGGTGGAGGGACGGTAAGGACCTTGCTTACTACGAGGAGGGTTTTGCGCAACACAACGAGGACGCGTGGGCCCGCCGGAGCCCGGCGATCCTGATGTTCCTGTTCGGCAGGTAGCGGAGGTGCGTCAGGCGGCGGGCACGGTGTCGGCCCGGATGCCTTCGAAACCTTCCCCCGGCGCCGTCTCTCGGTTGGCCGGAGACTCGATCCGAGGAGCTTTCCAGCGGACGTCCAGCTGCTTCACCGCCATCGTCTCGTCGAGCCGGCCGACGATCGTCGACGTGGGCGCGTTGTGCAGCAGGTCGGGATCCCGGCGGGCCTCCTCGACGATGGAGACCATCGCGTCGCAGAACTCGTCCAGAGTCTCCTTCGCCTCGGTCTCCGTCGGCTCGATCATGAGGCACTCGGGCACGATGAGCGGGAAGTAGTTGGTCGGCGGATGGAAGCCGTAGTCGATCAGGCGCTTACTGATGTCCAGTGCGCGGACGCCCGTCTCTTTTTTGAGCGGTTCGGCCGTCAGGATGCACTCGTGCATGCAGTAGCGGTCGTGCGCCGGGGGCAGCACGTCCTTCAGCCTCGATCGCACATAGTTGGCGTTGAGCACGGCGTGGTGGCTGATCGTGTGCATCTTCTCCCGGCCGAAGGCGCGCAGGTAGGTGTAGGCGCGGACCTCCATCAGGAACTGCCCGTAGAAGCCGGAGACCCGACCGATCGACTGGGGGCGATCCTCGTCCACCACGACCGCCGCGTCGGCGGTCCCTTCGGAGACGGAGGTCTCGAGATCGTGCACCGTCTCCACCCCCTTCCTCGAGGCGTCCCGCCGGAGGACGGGCGACGGCTGGAACGGGCTGAGGTGCGACTTGAGGCCGATCGCGCCGCATCCGGGGCCACCCCCACCGTGCGGGGTGCTGAAGGTCTTGTGGAGGTTGAGGTGCATGCAGTCGAACCCGTGGTCGCCGGGGCGGGTCAAGCCGACCATGGCGTTCATGTTCGCGCCGTCGCAGAAGACCTGGCCACCCACGGCGTGGACCATGTCGCAAATCTTTTCGATGTTCGGTTCGAACAGGCCCAGCGTTGAGGGGTTGGTCAACATAAGGGCGGCGACGTTGCCATCCAGGACTTTTTCCAGG
>DASWVS010000507.1:0-7111 GCA_036401135.1 Fimbriimonas sp. | reverse complement strand
GAGTTCGTATTCGGCCTGCATGATCGTATGGATCTCGTGCGTCCCCTCATAAATCATGGCGCCCCTTGCGTTCCGGAAGTACCTCTCGACCGGAAACTCGTCGCTGTAGCCGTATGCGCCGTGGATCTCGACCGCCTTGTTGGCGGCGTCGAACGCGGCGGCGCAGTTCGTCCACTTGGCGAGCGACACTTCGCGCGTGTGCCGCTGGCCGGTGTTCTTCATCCATCCGACTTTGTAGTACAGAAGGCGCCCGATCTCTCGTCCCTGCACCATCGACGCGATCATCTGCTGAACCAGCTGTTTGCGCCCGATCTCCTCGCCGGACACCTTGCGCTCGTGGCAGTAGGAAACGCAGGCGTCGAGGCATGCCTGGATAAGGCCGACGGCTCCGCTGGCAACGGTGTAACGTCCATGGTCCAGCGCCGACATTGCCACCTTGAACCCGTCGCCTTCTTCGCCGATACGGTTTTCCGCCGGGACTCTCAAGTCTTCGAAGAAGATCTGGCCGGTGTTGCCCGCCCGCACGCCAAGCTTGCCGTGAAGCGGATTGCTGTGGAACCCGGCGCTGTCCCGGTCGACGATGAACGCGACGTGGGAGTCGCCAAGCCGGGCGACCACCAGGAACTGGTCGGCGTAATCCGCGAGGCTGATCCAGGTCTTTTCGCCGTTCAAGACGTACGAGTCGCCGTCTCTTACCGCCTTCGTCCGGATGTTGAAGGCGTCGCTTCCGGCGTTCGGCTCGGTAAGCGCGAAGGCGCCGACACGATTGCCGCGGGCAAGGCTGGGGAGCCATCTCTGCTTCTGCTCCTCCGTTCCCCACTGCAGGAGCGTCAGGCAGTGCAGGCCGCTGTGGACCGACATCACGACGCGCGCAGAGGTATCGGCGCGTTCGAGCTCCTCGCAGACCAGACCTAGCGAGAGGTAGTCGGTCCCCGAGCCTCCATAGGCTTCGGGGATTCCGACGCCCAGAAGCCCGGCCTCTCCCATCTTGTCGAGGACGGCCCGGTTGCTCTCGGCGGCTCGGTCGCGCTCTCGGAGCCCGGGCACGATCTCGTGCTGGCCGAACTTGTGGGTGGTTTCCCGGATCAACTCGTGCTCCGCACTGAGGGTGAAATCCATGGAATCGAGCATACCGACCCCGCGCGATTCCTTCCGAGGGGGCTTGGGATGTAAAGTGAATGCTTATCATCTCTCCGTTTGCGCTGCATCCCATGAAAAGCCGTTCGCTCGTTCTCCTCGGTACGCTTTTGGCGCTGCCGCTTCCGGTTTCCGGCCAAACGCCGCCCCCGACCACCAGCCTCCTCGCCAACCTGCAGTTCCGCCAGCTGGGCCCGACCAACATGGGCGGCCGCGTAGCGGACATCGCGGTTTTCGAAAAGGAGCCGAGGATCTTCTACACCGCCACGGCGGGCGGAGGGCTCTGGAAGACCGTCAATGGGGGGATAACCTTCCAAGTCGTGTTCGACAAAGGCTCCAGCGGCTCGCTCGGCGCGGTGGCCGTCTCCCAGACGAACCCGGATATCGTTTACATCGGAACCGGCGAAGCCTCCTCCCGCAACTCGGTCGCGTGGGGGGACGGCGTCTATCGCTCGAACGACGGCGGAAAGACCTGGACGCATTTGGGCTTGGTCGAGACGCGACAGATCGCGAAGATCGCGATCCACCCGGACAACCCCGACGTCGCCTACGTCGCCGCCCTCGGCAACCTGTGGGGCGCTTCGAAGGAGCGCGGGGTCTACAAGACGACCGACGGCGGCAAAACCTGGTCCCAGGTGCTGGCGGTCGACGACCGAACGGGCGCGGTGGACCTGCAGATGGATCCGAAGCGCCCCGATACGCTCATGGCGGCGATGTGGCAGCGGGTTCGAAAACCCTACGACTTCATCTCGGGAGGGCCGGGCAGCGGGCTCTACAAGACCACCAACGGGGGGCGGAACTGGCGGAGGGTTTCGAGAGGCCTGCCCGCGGGAAGCCCACTGGGTCGCATCGGCATCAGCTACTTCCGCAAGGACCCTCGGCATCTCGTCGCTTCCGTCGAGTACAAAGCGCCGCCTGCTCCCGCCGCCGCCACCGCTCCCGCACCGGCGGGCCAGCCGGGAGCGCAGCCGCGCCGGCCGGTGTCGTTCAACGGTGGCGGCGTGTTCAGGAGTTCGGACGGAGGGGAGACATGGGTCAAAGCGAGCGATCTAAACCCCCGGCCGTTCTACTTCTCGATGCCCCGACAGGACCCCGTGGAACTCGACCGCGTCTACCTCCCCGCGATCAACATGCACGTCAGCAGCGACGGTGCGAAGACCTTCGAAGCCATTCGTCTCAGCGTCCACGTCGACTTCCACGCCATGTGGATCAATCCCGCCGACCCGAACCACCTGATCGTGGGCAGCGACGGAGGCGTGGCGCAGAGCCGTGACCGGGGTGCAACCTGGGAACACCTCAACAGCATGCCGATCGGGCAGTTTTATGCGGTGGCCTACGACATGCGTAAGCCGTACTGGGTCTATGGCGGGTTGCAGGACAACGGCAGTTGGGGTTTGCCGACCCAGACGATCAAAGGCGGGCCCGGCTTCTGGGACGCGATCGGCGTGGCGGGGGGCGACGGCTTCCACGTCGCGGTCGACCCGGACGATCCCTACACCGTCTACGCCGAGAGCCAAGGCGGGGCGGCGGTGAGGGTGGATCTGAAGTCGGGAGCCCAGAAGGGGATCCGTCCTCGGCCGCCTCAGGGTGAAACCTACCGCTATAACTGGTCCACGCCAATCATCCTCTCGCCTCACAACCCGCAAACGCTCTACCTTGGCGGAAACCGGCTCTTCCGCTCGGTGAACCGAGGCGATGCCTGGACCGTAGTCTCGCCCGACCTTACGACGAACGACCTTGCGAAGCAGTCGGTGGGCAAGCTGAGTGTGACCCCGGAGGACACGGGCGCCGAGCGCCACTGCACGATCGTGACAATCTCCGAGTCTCCGCTCAAGCAGGGCTTGCTGTACGTCGGGACGGACGACGGCCTCGTGCAGATGACGCACGACGACGGTAAGACCTGGACGAACCTGACCGCGTCCATCCCCGACCTCCCTGCCAACACCTGGTGCAGCCGCGTTCTCGCCTCGAAGTTCGTCGAAGGACGCGTCTACGCCACGTTCGACGGTCACCGGGACAACGACTTCAAACCCTACGTCTTTGTCAGCGAGGACTACGGCAAGTCCTGGACGAAGCTTCACGCGTCGCTCCCGGACTGGGACAGCATCTATGTGATTTGCGAAGGCGAACGGAACCCGGACCTGCTCTTTCTCGGCTCCGAGCACTCCCTGCGGGTCTCACTCGACCGCGGCCTATCCTGGACGCGCCTCAACGGCGGCGTCGCCCCCGCACCTTCGGCCGCGAACGTCGGGCCCTTCTCGACGGGCGCCGGAACCGCTGCCCCGGTCAACTACTTCCCGACCGTAGCGGTGCACGACCTCAAGATCCATCGGCGCGAGGGCGACCTTATCGTCGGAACCCACGGCCGTTCCATTTGGACGGTGGACGTCAATGGGCTGGAAGGGCTGAGCGCCGAAACTCTGAAGAGCGAAGCGGCTGTGTTCGCCCCCCAGAACGTCTATCGGCTCGGTCTCGTGAGCGGCAACAGTTGGGGCGGCGACCGTCACTTCCAGGCGACGAACACCCAGCCCGGAACGACGGTTTACTACTACCTCCGGAGCGATGCTGCCGTGCCACCGAAGATCGTGATTACCGACGCCGCCGGTAAGGCTTCCCAGGAACTGCCGGGCAGCGGCAAGGCGGGCTTAAACGCCGTCCGTTGGAACGGCCGGATCGGCAACCGTTTGGTCGAAGCCGGAGATTACCGGGTCGTTCTGAAGACCGCCGAGAAGGAGTACTCCACTTCGGTGAAGGTCGAAGACGCCCCCCTCGCCGACTGACGCAACCCCTCCGGACCGAGATTCGTAGGGATAACATCAGAGCCGTGGAGCACGATCGCAGCTATACGGAACAGGAAGTTGCACGGATCATCCGGCGTGCGGGCGAGTTGCAGGCCAACCGGCCCGAGGCGCCTTCGGTCGGGCTCCGATCGGAGGACCTGAAGCGGGTCGCGGAGGAACTGGGGATCGACCCTCGGTTCGTCGACCAGGCGATCCAGGAAGGCGTCGGGCAGAGATCCTCGAACCTGGGACTGACCTCGACGGTCGAGCGGGTGTACGAAGGTGAACCGGACTTCGACCGGATGGCGGAAACGGTAGCGATGTCCGGATCTTGGGGACCTTTCGCCACGCGCGTCGGCAACGTGTTCGTAAATACGGTCCGCAAGGGCGGGGGCCACCACTTCGTTACCGTCAAAGGAGGAGGAGGCCGGACGAGCATCCGCGTGAAGTCGACGGCCGCGCTGGCCGCTGTCCTCTCCTTCATGTTCGCCTTCTACGGATTTATGTTCTCGATGGCAGCGCTGGACTCGAGCAAGCTCCTTCAGTGGTGGATGATTCCGTTGGCGATCGTTTTCTGGGTCGTTGCCGCGGTTGCAGTCGCCCGGCCATCGGTGAGGAAAACGCGACGGGAAGGGATCGCCCTGGTTGAAGCCTTTGCTGAAAACATTCAGCCCGTGCAGGCTACAGAACGGGGTGTAACGACGACGGAGCCCGAAACGCAGCCGATTCGTTCGTAGGCGAAGCTGTCGGTCTTGTTCGCGTATAGTGTCAGGCTATGGCGAAGAAGGGCGTGCCCCTCCACACTCGGATTTTCATCGGCCTGATTCTCGGAGCAGTGGCCGGGGGGATCGCCCAGGCGATTTACGGAAACAGGGACCCCGGGCTCCAGAGGTTCAACGAAACGGTCGCGACCCCGATCGGAAACATCTTCCTCTATCTCATCTTCATGACGGTGGTCCCGTTGCTCTTCTCCGCCCTCGTGCTCGGGATCGGGGAGTTGGGGAACGCGGCGCGCGCCGGCAAGATCGGCTTGCTGTCGCTGCTGATGACGGTCGTTCTGAGCGGTGCCGCGGTAGGAATCGGTCTGGCCGGCGTCAACCTTCTGCGGCCGGGCGAGATCATCACCGAGGAGAGGCGGGCGGACCTCATCGCGAACTACAGCGACGAAGAGGCGGGAAAGAAGGCGGTGGAGAGCGCGGAGAAGCGCGACTCGGACCGGGTGTTCGAGATCATCCCCAAGAATCCGTTTCGAGAGATGGAGCGGGCTTTGGAAGGCGGGCTGCTTCCTTTCATGTTCTTCGCATTGGTGTTCGGGCTCGCCCTCGCCTCGGTGGAGGCAGAGCGCGCCGCGGCGGTTCGAGCGTTTTTGGACGGCATTTTCGCGATCAGTCAGAAGATCATCGAGTTCGCGATGCTGCTCGCCCCGATCGGCGTCTTCTTTCTCGTATTCAAGACGGGGGCAACCCTGGGTGTCGAGCTGCTGAGCGCGCTCGCGCTCTATGTGGTCCTGGTCTTGGGAGCCCTCGCCTTCCACTTCTTCGTCACCTATAGCCTCGCGCTCAAGCTGGTGGCGAGGCGTAGCCCGGTCGCGTTCATGCGGCAGATGCGGACGGTGATCCTGACTGCGTTCGCAACGTCCTCGAGCAACGCGACCTTGCCGACCGCGCTTCAGGCGGCGACCGACGACGTCGGGCTTCCCCGCGATATCAGCTCGTTCGTACTCACCGTCGGCGCCACCGCCAACCAGAACGGGACGGCGCTGTTCGAAGGCATCACCATCGTCTTCCTCGCCCAGCTGTTCGGGGTCGGCCTCTCTCTTGCGGACCAGGCCTGGATCATGGTGCTGGCGATCATCGCCGGCATCGGCACGGCCGGGGTCCCGAGCGGGTCGCTGCCGATGATCGCCTCGGTGCTCTTCACCTTCAAGGTGCCGGTCGCCGGCATCGGCATCATCACAGGGATCGACCGGATCCTGGACATGAGCCGCACCGTCCTGAACGTCTACGGGGACATGACCATCGCCGCCTGCGTCACCACGCTCAGCGGTCGGCAGCACGAAGCAGCGGTCGAAGCCGCCGCCGAATAGGCCGAATCTGTCTTTCCGAAGTTACGGAAAGTACACTATGCGCGTCAGGAAAAACATATGTTGGCAGCGATGTGTGCACTTATGGTGGCGAACCCCTTTATGCAGTTCGGATCCGAAACGCTTGCGACCATCCGCAAGGACTTCTATCTCCCGGAGCGGAAGCTCTACGGCGAAGAGCGGACGGTAGAGAAGCCCGCTGGACAGGTTGCTTTCAACTGGGGCGTCGGCGTGATGCTCTCTGCGTTGAACTCCGCCGCCCGTTCGGACGCCAAGTACGAGCCCTGGCTTCGGGAGTACGCCGATGCCACGCGCGTGTACTGGAACCCGGCGGGGCCTGTGCCGGGGTTCGATGTCCTGCCGACCCCCAAGCCGGTCGACCGCTATTACGACGACAACGCCTGGATGGTGATGTCGCTCGTGGAGACGTACGAGGTCCTCAAGGACCGCAAGTACCTCGACAGCGCCCGCGAGGCTCTCGCCTACGTCCTGAGCGGACGAGACGACACGCTTGGCGGCGGGATCTATTGGCGCGAATCGGACAAGGCGAGCAAGAACACGTGCGCCAACGCGCCGGCGGTCGCCGCCGCGATGGCGGTCTACGAGCACACGAAAGATCCGAGCCTGCTCCAGGTCTCGAAGGACGTCTACGACTGGACCAAGAAGACCTTGCAGGATCCTGAGGACAAGCTGATGTGGGACGCGATCAACCTGAACGGCGAAATCGGCAAGATGAAGTGGACCTACAACACGGGCCTGATGATTCGAGCCGCCAAGGCCCTTTACCAGGTCACGAAGGAAGGCCGATACCTCGAAGATGCCCGAGAGATGGAGCGGGCGAGCCTGAAGCACTGGCTGCCCGAGAACGGCAAGTCCGGCGCGCGCTGCGAAGGGAAGTTCGCCCACCTCATGTTCGAAGGTTGGGCTTTCGCGCCCGCCTTCGAGGAAGGCCTGAAGGCCCGCGACGAAGCGCTAAGGTTCGTCTACGAGAAGGCCAAGGACCCCAACGGCCGCTATGGCAACCGCTGGGAAAGGCCGGCGGAAGGCGCACGAGAGAAGTTCAGCCTGATCGACCAGGCCTCCGCGGCGCGTGCTTTCTTCGAAGCCGCAA
>DASWVS010000506.1:0-4085 GCA_036401135.1 Fimbriimonas sp. | reverse complement strand
CGCTCGTGGAGGAGGCGTGAGCATGGTTCGCATCGTCGAAGTGGGGCCGCGCGACGGGTTGCAGAACGAGAAGACCCCGATCCCGACGGAGGACAAGCTCCGGTTCGTCCAGAACCTGGTGGATGCGGGGCTGCGCGAGATCGAGGCGACGAGCTTTGTTTCCCCCAAAGCAGTGCCCCAGTTGTCCGACGCTGACGAAATCTGGAAGCGGCTTCCCGCCGGTCCGGCCTACAGCGCCCTCGTCCCCAATCTGCGCGGCCTGGACAGGGCCGTGTCTGCCGGCGTGGACCGAATCGCGGTGTTCACCGGGGCGAGCGAAGCGTTCGTCCAACGGAACATCGGGATGTCCGTCCAGGAATCGCTGCAGGTTTTCGCCGAAGTGATCGAACGTTTTCGCGAACGAGTGCCGACTGGGTGGGTTCGCGGCTATGTGAGCACCTCGTTCGAGTGTCCGTACGCGGGGCGCGTTCTTCACGACGCCGTCGTCGATGTCGCCGATCGCCTGGTTTCGATCGGATGCAGCGAGATCTGCATCGGCGACACGATCGGTGTCGCCGTACCTTCCGAGGTGCGGACGCTGGCGCGGGCGCTCAGGGATCGGTTTCGAGGCGGTCCGCTCGACTTCCTCTCGTGGCACTTCCACGACACGCGCGGTACCGCCATCGCCAACGTGGCCGCCGTGATGGAAGAGGTGCCGGAAGCCTGCTCGTTCGACAGTTCTGCCGGGGGACTCGGCGGATGCCCCTATGCACCCGGCGCCGGTGGGAACCTGGCTACGGAGGATCTGGCGTATTTCCTGGACCGGAGCGGAGTGCCATCAGGCGTTCGCCTCGATCGTCTCGCTCGCGCTTCTCTCGAGGTCCTGGGGACCCTCGGCCGGGCTCCGTCGTCGAAGGCACAACTTGCACTTCTGGCGGAGGAACCGTCATCCCCCAGATGAAAAGGGCGGCGCCGAGTGCCGCCGCAATGCCGGTCGCGATCAGTTCGTCTCGCGTCAGCTTGAACTCGCGCCAATTGACCGCCAGCACCACAGCGCCGATGGGGATCAGCGCCGGCAACGGGAAACGGAAGATGAGAACGACGAAGAGGTAGGCGACCAACATCGGAACCATCCACCGAAGCGTCTCCTTGGGGCGCAGGTGGAACCGGAACAGGGCGACGAAGAACATGGCCAGGAAGACGTAGTCGGCGGGACCGACGTAGGCGATGACTTCGGCCTTTCCGCCCGTCGCCTTCTCGCTCGCCGCAGGAACCGCCGAGGCCATGTTCTCAAAGACCTGGGGGGCAACCTTGAGGATCCGGTTCGGGACCCCGAAGGGGGAGAACACCATGAACGCGTCGAAAAACGCGAGGAAGATCGCGATCGGCACGAGGATGTTCTTGTCCTTGATGAGCGTCACCAGCAGCGCCCCGAGTCCGGCGCACCACATGGGGAGGCCGATCTGGGAGACCGCGTCGCTGATCGCTCCTCCCAACCCCTGCCCCGCGAAAACGTGCTTGGAGACCGCCCAGAAGCCGGCATGGAGCAGCACGCCTCCGACGAGATACCCCAGCGCGATCCGCGCGTTCCAATGCGAGGAGGCCGCATAGAAGAGCGCGAGGATCGGGACGGCGACGAACAACCCGGCGAGGATGCCGTTCGCGGCGGGGAGAACCCCGGCAGGAAGCGTGACGAACCCGAGCGCGATCCGGACGATCCCAAGCAGCAGCAGGGCGACGAAGAAGATCGAGGCGCCCCCATACCCATTGCGCGCCTTCAATCCGGACCCGTTCGACGATTCCTGCATTCTAAAACCAACCTCTCGAGCGGCCGCGACGATCCCGCAGACTCGGCTGCGTGGCAAATATCTTCGGCACTAGATCCAAGCGTAGCTGCCGCTGGTCCCAACTCTGCTGTGCTGGTCGACCACCGTTCGGTAGACCTGGAGCACGCTTTCGCACATCTCCGACGTGCCGCGTGATCTTACCGAGAGCGTCGCCTCGTTCGATAGCCGTTGATACAGCGAGTCGTCGCTCATAACCTCCAAAACCTTCTTGGCGAAGACGTCGGGCTCATTCTTTACGATAAAGCCGTTTCGGCCTTCGTAGATCCCTTCGCTGGCGCCGCCGCCGACGACCGCCACCGCCGGCAGCCCGTACATCATCGCCTCCTGGACGACGAGCCCCTGCGTCTCGGTGACGGAGGCGAACACGAACAGGTCGGCGGCCGCATAGTACTTGTCCACCTCCTTGCGGGGGACGAACCCGACGAATCGGACGCGGTCCCCGATCCCGAGCCTTCGGACGATCCGCATGCATTCCTGGCGATACGGTCCATCGCCCACCAGCCAGAGCCTGAGCCGGGGGTCGGACCGGAACGCGATCGCCGCCATCTGGAAAAGCGCCTCGAGGTTCTTTTCCTTCGCGAGGCGCCCCACGTAGAGCAGGACCTTGATCTCGGGGTGGATGTCGAGCGACTGTCGCACGAGGCTCCGATCCAAGGCCTCCCGTCCGGGCGATCCGGTGGGGATCACCGTCGCCGGAGTGCTCACCGAGTGCCGCCTCAGCCATTTCAGAGCCGCTTCCGTCGGGGTGATGACGTGGTCGACGTGGTTGTAGTACCAGTTCGTGTGCTTGGCGATCTTGAACCGAATATAACGGCGGGGTCCCGGGATGTAGTGGTGGTACCGGTCGTACAGCGTATGGTAGGTCGAGACGATCGGCAGGCCGCTCGATTCGGCCCAGCGTAAGCCGACGAAACCGATCGTCCAGGGGGAGTGGGTGTGCACGAGGTCGTATTCGTGCCTCCGGAAGACGCGAAGCTGCCGCCAGAAGGGAGGGATGGCAAGGGGGTAACCCTTGCTCCAGGGGGTTTCGAGCGCCCAGAACCGAAAGGTGTTCGAATCCGTGTCCTTGTACCCAGGGATACGGTTTGTATAGAGGTGCACCGAATGGCCACGGTTGCGCAATTCCGTAACGAGCGCATCGATGCTGACGCTGACGCCGTTCAGGATCGGCAGTGCGCTGTCGGTGAACAGAGCGACTCGGAGCCGATCCGCCGGCATCGGGACCTACTCCTCGGGGAAACGCCCGTGCATCTCGACGAACTGAACGATATCGCTGAGCCGGAAGCGTCGCTGTCCACCCGCCGTGCGGTGGTGCGTCAGCCAACCGCGGTTCGTGTACCGTCGAACCGTCGCCGGGCAAACCCCGAGCAGCCTCGCAGTCTCTTCAAGGGAGAGCTCGGGATCGAGGAGCCTTCGAATCAGTTCCTGCCGCGTCTCTTTGAACTCGCCCCGGTAGTAGTTGGCGGTGACGGAGTCGTCGTAGAACGAGCAAAGGAACTCGACGTTCTTGGGCAGAGCCTGCCATATCGTCTGAAGTTCCGGGTCGATGATGGCGCTCGCCTGTGCCGGGACGCCTTTCTTGGCGCGCCTCGGGCGCGGGGCGCTCATCACCGTTTTGCGGAAACGCTTCTTGGCGGCTCCGTCGCTCGCAATCTCCTCGACTTCGACGACGCCTCGGTCGATGACGCCGTCGATGTAGGCGGACAGCGCGGGTATGGCGACTTCGAGGTTTTCACCCAAGACCGCTGTGCCTTCCTCTTCTTCCGTCTTCTTGTCCAGAAAGGCGTTCTCGATATAGGCTAGCGGATCAAAATTATTCGTACGCAACTCGATAAGTCCTCGAACTCCCCGTCAGCCATTCTACTTGAAGCGTTCAAGCCAATCGGTGTTGTTTTCTTGCGGAAGATTACACTAAACCCTGTATAGTGCAATTTTGGTTGCAATGATAATTCGCACGAAGGGCATGGTCCTGGCTACATAATGAGCATCGAGTCGCCTAAGCTGAGGAACCTGTACCGTTCGCGAACCGCGGCTCGATAGGCCTCCATGACCGCGGATCGGCCCGCGAGCGCGGAAATCATCACGAGCATCGTCGTGCGCGGCAGATGGAAGTTCGTATACATCCCGTCCACGACTTTGAACCGGTGCCCGCTCCGGATGAAGAGCGTCGAGGTCGTCTTGCCCGCCCGCACGGCGCGAGGGCCGGTCGCCATCGTCTCGAGCGTCCGCACCGTCGTTGTGCCCACGGCGACGATGCGG
>DASWVS010000505.1:0-4041 GCA_036401135.1 Fimbriimonas sp. | reverse complement strand
GTATCTCTTGATGATCGTGGCGAAGGTCGAGCCGAACCCGATTCCCTTTCGCGTGCGGACCTTGGCGTTCTGGATGCCGATCGCTTCGATCTGGACGACCCGGCCGTACCGGTCGATGATGAACCCGTAGCGGCTGCCGCCGCGGTTGTAGACCCAGCGCGTGTAGGTCACGTCCTGGGCATTCTGGGCCGCGCCGCCGCCGCCCGCCATCCGTCCGCCGGCGCCGGCTCCCGGCATTCCCCCAGGCATCCCGGGCATACCGCCGGGCATTCCCGGCATTCCCCCGGGGTATCCGCCCGGCATCCCCGGTCGGCCCATCCCGCCGGGCGCGCTCGGAGGCATTCCCGGCGCTGCGGGGGGCATTCCGGGAGGCATCTGCCGAAGGACGTCGTTTCCGAAGTTGAATGGATTCATGTAGTCGAGGCTCGGCGACATGCCGGGGGCTCCGCCGCCCATCCGTCCTCCCGGCATGCCCGGGAATCCTCCGGGAGGGCCGCCGGGGCCGCCGAACGGGTTTCCGCCGCGGGCTCCGCCCATCCCTCCGGGAGCGCCACCGCCGCCACCGCCGAGAACGACGGGCTGGATCTCAGTCGGCGAGCCATAGATGCTGACGACCCTCGAACCCGGGTCGTAGAGTCTGATACCAACCAGGCTGTTCTCCGCGCCGCTCCGCCTTTGCGCGTTTGCGCCGGTCGCAAGCACCAGAATGGCGCACATACCGAGCGCTGTAGACATCCATCTCGTTCTCAACGGTTTTGAATCCTCCATCAGGCTTTTCGCCTCTAACCAATATAGACGTACGACGCCGGGGAGAACGTCACAGGCAAAGCCGGGGCTTCCCCGGAAAATGGGCACCCTCGGGTATACCGTAGGCTAATTGAAACGTAGGAGTAAAGCAATATGGCATCGAACTTAGCTGTAACGAGCGCGGAATGGGATGAGAAAGTGCTCAAGTCGGACGTGCCGGTTCTGATCGATTTCTGGGCGGCATGGTGCGGTCCGTGCAAGGCGATCGCGCCTTCGGTCGAACAGCTGGCGCAGGAGTACGAAGGCAGGGCCAAGGTCTACAAGGTGGACGTGGATTCGGAAGGCGAACTTGCCATGAAGTACAACATCATGAGCATCCCCGCCCTTCTCGTGTTCAAGAACGGCAAGCTCGTCGACCAGATGGTGGGAGCTGCTCCGAAGCAGCAGATCGCGACCCTGCTGCAGCGCGCGATGTAGGAATCGCGCCCCCGTGTGGATGTGAGTCGAAGGGCGAGGGAAACCTCGCCCTTCTGGTTTAATACCATCCAGTGTCCGAGGAAACCCCTTCCGGCTCAAAAAGCCCCAATGTCGCCCGCGCGGGCGGCATCATGCTCGTCAGTCTCCTCTTGAGCCGCATCCTCGGCCTTGTCCGCGAGATGGTCATCTCCGGAATGTTCGGTCCCGGGGCGGACGTCGACGCTTTCACGCTCGCCTTCAGCCTTCCCGACGTCCTGTTCTTCGCCATCGCCGGGGGCGCTCTGAGTTCCGCCTTTATCCCCGTGTTCAGCGAGTACCTGCACACGGAGCGGGAACGGGAAGCCTGGCATATCTTCAGCGTCGTCACGACGGTCATGTCGACGGTGGTCGTCCTGTTCATCGTCATTGCCTGGATCTTCGCCGAGCCGATGACACGCCTCCTCGCCCAGGGCAAGGGCGAGGAACTGATGCCCCTGATCGTGCACATGACCCGGATCCTGTTGCCGGCGCAGTTCGCGTTCTTCATAGGCGGCTTGATGTTCGGCACTCTGTACTCGCGCCAGGTCTTCGCCGTGCCGGGCCTAGGCCCCAACGTCTATAACCTCGGCATCATCTTTGGGGCGGCGGTCCTGGGGCACTTCTTCTATCCCGGCGTGGTCGGCATGGCCTGGGGCGCCCTGGCGGGGGCGACGGTCGGAAACCTCCTCATCCCTTGGGTCGTGATGCGGAAGCTGGGCTCCCGATTCACGCCTTCGTTCGATGTTCGCCATCCCGGCGTCAAAAAGGTCTTCATCCTGATGGCCCCGGTCGTGCTCGGCCTGTCGCTTCCGGGCGTCTACGACCTGATCACTCGATATTTCGGCTCGTACTACCACGACGGCGTGAACTCCTGGCTTCGCTTTGCCAACCAGCTGATGCAGGCACCGTTGGGCGTTTTCGGACAGTCGCTCGCCATCGCCATCTTCCCTGCTCTGGCCCAGTTCTACGCCCAGCAGAAGATGGACATGTACCGGATGCAGCTCTCGAGCACACTGCGGACGGTCCTCTACCTAACCTTGCCGGTGTGCGCCCTTTTCTTCGTCGGCGCCGAACCGATCGTGGCGGCGCTGTTCCAACACGGCGAGTTCACCCGGACCGACACGCTGGCCGTCGCCCAGCTGCTGCGGATCTTTGCCCTCGGCATCTGGGCGTGGTGCATGCACCCCGTGTTGATGCGGGGCTTCTTCGCGGTGCAAAGCTCGGTCGTTCCGATCGTGCTCGGGACGGTCACGACGGTGGTTTTCGTCCTGCTCGTTTTGGCCCTCCAGGGCTCGATGGGATACCAGGCGTTGCCCGCCGCCAGCTCGATCTCCGCCGTCTTTCTGGCGACGATCATGATGCTGGCGGTCCAGAGAAAGGTCGGAAAGCTGGATCTGAAGGGGATCGGAGCAACCTTCGCCAAGTCGCTGCTGGGATCGCTGCTCTTCGCCGGCGCCACCTTCGGCATCCTCTCCACGCCGCTCGGTAACCTCGAGGGAAGGGGAAAGCTGGTGTCGGTCCTCCTTCTCTTTCTGATCAGCGTCCCCGGAGCGTGGCTCTACTACTTCGTCACGAAGTGGATGGGAATGCCCGAGACGAAGTACGTCGCGCGGGCGATGGATCGGATCAACCGACGAACGCGACCGATCTCCCAAGCCGAAGCGGGCGGGGATTAAAGCTCTCGCTGGTACGCTTGCGGACACCCTGAACGAAGAGGTTCATCAATGGAAGAAGTTGTGATTCTTAGCGGGGTTCGCACCCCGATTGGAGCGTTCCTCGGTTCCCTCTCCTCGCTCGCCGCGCCGCAACTGGGATCGCTGGCGATCCGAGCCGCAGTCGCGCGCGCGGGCCTGGAGCCAGAGGACGTCGACGAAGTCCTGATGGGCTGCGTCCTCCAAGGAGGCATCGGCCAGGCTCCGGCCCGTCAAGCGGCGCTGGGCGCCGGACTGCCGGACTCCGTTCCCTGCACGACCGTCAACAAGGTGTGCGGGTCCGGGATGAAGTCGATCATGATGGCGACGCAGGCCATCCGCCTCGGAGACGCCAAGCTGGTCGTCGCGGGCGGCATGGAGAGCATGAGCAACGCGCCGTACGCGCTCGACAAGGCACGGGGCGGCTACCGGATGGGGCATGGAAAGCTCATCGACACGATGGTCCACGACGGCCTCTGGGATCCCTACGGCGACTGCCATATGGGGAGCTGCGGGGACGCGACCTCGCTCGAGCTAGGGATCGACCGCGAGGCACTCGATGTTTTTTCTGGGGAGAGCTACCGACGTGCCGTCGCGGCGCAGCAAGAAGGACGCTTTCGTGAGGAGATTGTTCCCGTCGAGGTTCCCCAGCGGAAAGGGCAGCCGATCGTCGTCGACGCGGACGAAGAGCCGGCAAAAGGCGATGTCGCCAAGTTGTCGAGCTTGAGGCCGGCGTTCTCGAAGGAAGGGGTGACGACGGCCGGAAACGCGAGCAGCATCGACGACGGCGCCGCCGCCGTCGTCTTGGCGAGCGCGTCCGAAGCCGCGGCCCGATCGCTCCGGCCCCTGGGACGGATCCTGGCTTACGCGCAGCATGCCCAGGAGCCGGCGAAGTTCACGACCGCCCCGGGGTTCGCGGTCGAGAAGCTGTTGAGGTCGCAAGGCCTGACGGTCGATGACATCGACTTGTTCGAGATCAACGAAGCCTTCGCGGTCGTCGCCCTCGGCGTTTCCCAGCGGCTGTCGATCCCGATGGAGAAGATGAACGTCAACGGTGGCGCGGTCGCACTCGGGCACCCGATCGGGATGACGGGCACCAGGCTGGTCG
>DASWVS010000504.1:0-3183 GCA_036401135.1 Fimbriimonas sp. | reverse complement strand
CTTGAGACGAACGAGCGAGATCCTCATTGAGATCGCACGCTGCGACGAACTCGACCGGGCAGTACTGGAGGCACGGGAGCACGTTGCGCACGGCGTGGCCTCCGCACCCGATGGCGACGACGCGCAGGAGCCTCGGGTGCTCGTGCTTGTGCAGCCGCAGGCTCACGGCTGCTCCCGTTCGAAATCGCGCTCCGCCGAATCGTAGGCGACGATCATCAACGCGTCGATATCCCCCGTGCTGGTGGCGTTGTGGAAGACACCAGGCGGGATCGTGAGTGTGTCTCCCGGGTTCATGTCGTAGGTCCGGTCGCCGACGGTATGGATCAACCGGCCTTCGAGCAGATAGAGGACCTCTTCGCAGCGGTTGTGGCGGTGGCGGGGGTTGGATCGCCCTTTGAAGATGGTTACCTGGCCCAGAGTCAGCCCGCCGACGTTGCCGGCGTCGGCGTTCGCGAGCCATTGGAGCGTGCCCCACGATTCATGGACGATGGGGGCGTCGGTCGCGCCGCGAAAACCGTAGCTTGCCATCGGTTCCAGCTTAGCGCATGGAAGGGCCGCGGGCTGAAGCCCGCGGCCCTTGTGCGGCCTAAAGGCCGCGCTCCCTTCTAGTACGGCTGGGCGGGGTGGCCGACTCGCTCGGCCTCCTCGACCGCTTCGTCGGTTCCCACCGCCCCGATCGGTGCGCCTTGCGGCTTGCCGTTTCCGGACGGTTCGTAGCTGCTGCCGACCATCGTCGAGTACGGATCGTTAGCGGGGACCTGGATGCCGAGTCCCTCGGCGACGCGGCGGCCGTAGTCCTGGTCGCACTGGCTGAACAGCCAGACCATCCGCTCCTGAATGTGCCGGCGGGCCGGCTTGAGGGTGTTGACGAGGTTCAGGATGAGGTCGTCGCGCTCCCAGTCGGTGAAGTTTCGATAGGTCTCCCCCGCCTGCCCGAAGTTGTTCGTCACCTCGATCGTCTGCCGAACGAGGTTCCCCTCTACCCGAGGCGTATGGTCCCGACCCGCCGGTTGGGCCTCCTTGAGCCCGCCAAGCGAGGAGGGCTCGTAGTTGACGTGGGGGTTCGCTCCCGGTGCGAGGTCGACGCGGTAGGTCATTTGGCCGTCGCGCTGGTTCGTCGCCACCTGCTTCTTCGGCGCGTTGATCGGAAGCTGCAGGTAGTTCGGGCCGACCCGATACCGCTGGGTATCGGAGTAGGACAGCGTGCGCCCCTGGAGCATCTTGTCGTCGGAGAAGTCGAGGCCGTCGACGAGGACGCCCGTGCCGAACGCGACCTGCTCGACCTCGGCGAAGTAGTTCATCGGATTCCGGTCCAGAACCATTCGACCGACGGGAAGCCACGGGAACTGCTCCTTGGGCCAGATCTTCGTGTCGTCGAGCGGATCGAAGTCGAGCTCGGGATGCTCGCCGTCGCTCATGATCTGGACGCAAAGCTCCCATTCGGGGTAATCGCCGCGCTCGATCGCGTCATAGAGATCCTGCGTCGCGTGGTTGAAGTTCTCGCCCTGGATCTTTTGGGCTTCGGCCTGGGTGAGGTTCTTGATCCCCTGCTTCGGCTCCCAGTGGTACTTGACCAGGACCGCCTCGCCTGCGTCATTGACCCACTTGTACGTGTTCACGCCCGAGCCCTGCATCTGTCGATAGTTCGCCGGAATGCCCCAGGGCGAGAACAGGAAGGTGATCATGTGCATCGCCTCGGGCTTGTGGCTGATGAAGTCGAAAATCCGCTCGCCGTCCTGCCGATTGGTGACCGGGTCCGGCTTGAAGGCGTGGACCAGGTCGGGGAAGTTCTGGGCGTCGCGGATGAAGAAGATCTTCAGGTTGTTGCCGACGAGATCCCAGTTGCCGTCCTCGGTATAGAACTTTGTCGCAAAGCCTCTCGGGTCGCGCAGGGTCTCGGGCGAGTGGCCGCCGTGGATGACGCTCGAGAACCGGACAAAAACCGGAGTCCGTTTGCCCTTCTCCTGAAACAGCTTCGCCCGCGTGTACTTGGCAATTGGATCGTCGCCCGCCGTGCCGTAGGCCTCGAAGTAGCCGTGTGCCCCCGCGCCTCGCGCATGGACTACCCTCTCGGGGACTCTCTCCCGGTCGAAGTGGGTGATCTTCTCGATGAACTGGTAGTTCTCTAAAGTCGCCGGTCCGCGGCTGCCGACCGTGCGCATGTTCTGGTTGTCCACGACAGGATGGCCCTGCCTCGTTGTAAGGGTCTGTTCGGCTTCGCCGTTCGGGTTCTCGTTCACTTACATCTCTCCCCGGGGGATCCTCCCCCTTTGCTGATAGGCTTACCCTATAAAACCTCTCCGAAACGGCATGTTCGAGGTTTGGGGCCTGGGAAGGGGGCTATGATGTCGGGAGGAGGTTTTCGATGGACCCGACGTGTCTGCAGTATCGACTCACCGAGGAAGAGCGGAGGACCTTCGACGAGACCGGGATGCTCGTCGTCGAGAACGCCCTATCGCCCGACGACCTGAGGCTCCTCACCGAGGAGACCGACCGTGTCTATGAAGGCTACGTTCGGAACGGCTTCGAGCCGGACAAGGCGCTGTTCCACCCGAACTTCATTCCCGACGCGGAGTGCTTCCAGAATCTGGTCGACCACGAGCGGGTGCTGCCGAAGGTGTGGGGGATCCTGGGCTGGAACATCTACCTGTACCACGCGCACATGATCGTGACGCCCCCTACCGGGCAGTCGCCGAACGACAAAACGTTCGGGTGGCACCAGGACAGCGGCCGGGTGAACAAGGAGATCGAGACCCATCCGAGGCCGAGGCTGTCGCTCAAGGTCGCGTACTTCCTGTCGGACGTGAGCGTGCCGGGACGCGGAAACTTCTGGATCGTGCCGGGGACGCACCTCTGCGACACGCTGGAGATGCCGGAAGGAGGACAGGGACAACCGGAGGGGGCGGTGCCCGTCTGCGTCAAGCCGGGCACGGCGGTGCTGTTCGACCGGCGCCTGTGGCACACCGCCAGCCCGAACTGGTCGGACGTCACCCGCAAGGTCCTGTTCTACGGATACGGGTACCGCTGGATTCGGACCAAGGACGACATGACCGTGAAGGACCTCTGGGATCGCAGCGACCCGATCCGGAGGCAGCTGCTCGGGTACGGCAGCAACTGCAACAGCTTCTACAGCCCGACGGACGAAGACGTGCCGCTGAAGACCTGGCTGCGAGAGCACAGCCC
>DASWVS010000503.1:0-5637 GCA_036401135.1 Fimbriimonas sp. | reverse complement strand
GAACGCAGGCTCGCAGAACTCCGGGCCGAAATCGCAGTCGGCGACGGCTTCCTGCCGATCGAAGATCGGGTTGCTCGGATCGCTCAACCGCTGCACGAGGTCCCGGAGCAGATCGTTCTGCGTCTCCAGCAACCTGCGGATCTCACCGAGGACGTTGTGCTCTTCGAAGGGGAGTTCGGGCTGAGGTTCTTGCATGGGCAACCTCCAGATCGTGCCTGCGCGAGGCGATTTCGAGACGGCGACAGTATAACACAGTCCTGAAGCCCCTTTCGACAGGGGTCTACAGCAGTCTGGCGCCTTCTCGCAGAGCGACCGGATGGTTCGGATCGATCTCTTTGGCGCGCTGGAATTCGCAACGCGCGTCGATCTCGCGCTTCATTCCTTTGAGCACCGTCCCCCGTTGGGCGTGGGCCTCGGCCAGGTTCGGGTTCAGGCGCAGCGACTGGTCGACCGCGTCCAGCGCTTCCTCGTAGCGATCGAGACGGTACAGGGCCTGGGCGAGGCGGCAATGGGCCTCGGCGTAGCGAGGGTGGAGTTCGATCGCCCGACGGTACGCCCCCGCCGCCTCTTCGTACAGCCCATCCCGGGAGAAGCTGTCGCCGACGCGCTTGTGAAGCGAGGCATCGGTCGTGATGTTCAGGCTCAGCCGCTTCAGCGCGCCCAACGCGCCTTCGTAATCCCCCGCCTCATGCATGGCGAGAGCTTTGGAGTAGACCTCGAACTCGAGCTCCGGATGGATGTCGCAGGCGCTGGCGATCGCCTCGAGCCCCTCCCGTCGCTGGCCGTCGGCATATTTGGAGATCCCCTGGAAGACCATCGCGTCGATGTATCTCGGATTGATCTTCAAAGCGGCGCGAAGGAAGTAGTTCCGCTGCTCGACATCCTGCAGCTCGTCGGCGGCCTTCGCAGCGCGAAGATGGATGTCGGGGTAGTTCGGGCAATAGCGGAGGGCCGTCTTGAACAGACGCAGCGCATCGGCATGCGCGCCTTCGCCGGATCGCTGGATCCCCAGTTGCGAGTAGCATTCGCCGGTATAGAAGGCGGCCAGGCGGGCCGTGGCGTTGTCGGTCGTGTCGTCCAGGCACTCCTCGAAGCCTTCCGTGGCAGCCTCGTAGTCGCCGCGGTCATACGCGCTGACCGCCTCGTCGAAGATTTCATCCTTGCTGAATCCGAACCATTTGCCTAGCAGCGACATCTTTCACCTCGAGCCAACGTACGGCCACGTTGCCGAGACGCTCAAAAGAATCTTTTGGGGGGCTTAAACTTGTACGCATCGCGCCAAGCTGTTAGTTAAAAGACACTCCTTTGGAGTAGGGTGTTCCTTCTGCGACAGCCAATCGCCCGCAAACCGGCCCAAGGTCCTTGGCGCCTGCACCCCGATCGGCGCGGAAAGGTTCGTGAATGATCCCGCAGGGGAGAGGCCGTCCTGGCCATTTGCGCCCGCCGTTTCCTTGGCCACCCTTACAGACGGGGCAGCACCGGATTTCGAACCTCAAAAAGTTGCGAGCATTCCGTCAAAACCCGGCTCGATCTGGAAAGCGCCGAGTTCGCGCTCGAGATCGCAATGGCGCGCCCCGCCGGTGTGGGCATGGTGCGTCGTGTAAACCTGCGAATTGTCCTTGAGGGTCCCCTGCTCGCGGAGGCGGGTCACCACCTTGACGCACCGTTCGATGTCGAGGTGGCCCTGGTAGGTCGAGCGCAGGAGGCCCTCGGTGCACTCGATCACCAGACAGTCGACGTGGATGGATTCGAGGAATTCGAACGTCTCGTCCGGATAAACGCCGGTGTCCGAAGCGTAGAGAAGCGTCTTTCCCTTGTTCTCGATCAGCAGGTTTTGGCAGTCCTCTCCCACGATGTGGTTGGCAGCGACCGGCGTGATCCGGTAGGGGCCGTGATGGTAGGTCAGGAAGCTTCGAGTCTCCACAAGCTCCATGGGCCAGTCCGGATATCGCGCGCGGATGGCGCCGCAGATGACCCCGTTGCCGTAGATCGGAAACTCGAGGTGGTCCTTCTGGACGAACGGGAAAAGCGCGTATTGGACCTCGCTGACGGCGAAGTGGTCTTCGTGGCTGTGGGTGAACACGAGTCCGCTCCAGTCGCGGCCGTCCAGGCCGAAGCGCTGCATCTGGGCGAAGGTGTCGGGCCCCAGATCGATTTTAAGGTGGCCGTCCACGAGCGCCGCTGACCGCGTCCGGATGTCCTTGCCACCGTTGATCCGCGCCCAGCGGCTGACCTCGTCGTTGGAGAAAAGGCCAGGGATGCCGTCCGCAGCGCCGGTGCCAAGGAGCCGGACGTTCATCAGAAGTCGTTAAGGCTCCAGAGAAGCAGGCCGCTGGTCAGTTTGGGATAGTAGTAGGTGCTCTTCTGAGGCATCTTCTCCCCGCCCATCGCAATCCGCTTCATGTCGCCCACGGAGGGAGGGTTCATCAGGAACGCCACGTCGATCCCGCCCTGGTCGGCTTCCCGGATCGCTTCGTGCGGGTCGCGGGTATACGAGACGCTGTCCAAGCCCTTGACGCCGAGCAGGTTCTCGAGGATCACGTTGTGAAGGAGGGTCACGTCCAGCTTCTTCAGATCGTCGCTGCCTTCGTAGTTGTTCCGACTCAACAGCTCGGCTTCGTCCTTGGGGGTGAGAAGGTAGCTGATCCCGCCGGGGAAGACGGCGCCGAACGCGCGGACCCCGCGGGCGTGGGCGCCGGCGATCAGGTCGACGATCCGTCGGCTGTTGTGCTCCTCGGCGTGGAAGAGCTCCTCCAGTCGCGCCACCGTCTGCTGGCGGCTAAGGGGAAACCCTTTCAGCATCCGGTGCGTGGGCAGGAGGACCAGGCCGGGATCGGACATCGAACTGAGCGCCATCATCATGTAATCCTCTGGCACTTCTCCGTCTTTTTCGCCAACGCTCTGACGAAAGGCCCATGCGGTTTCGTAGCGGTGGTGCCCGTCGGCGATCCAAACCTTCTTGTCGGCGAGCAGACCGACGAGGCGCGCGACGGCGGCAGCGTCGGTGATCGGCTCCAACTCGTTCTGCACCCCGTCCATCTCCACTTCGGCGGCAGAGCCCGCAGGCGCCTCGCGAAGCGCCTTGAGAACTTCGCCGGAGGGGTCTTCGAAGAGGCCGTAGATGCACTCCAGATGAGCCCGGGTCGCTTCGAGGATCCGGAGCCGGTCCTCCTTGTGCTTCGGGAACGTCTGCTCGTGGGGAAGGACGATCCCTTTCTCGTACGGCTCGACCTTGATGAGGGTGACGAGGGAGGTGCGGACGAAGGCCTCTTCGATGCCCGGGAGCCAAAAGCTCTGGGTATAGCGGTAGATCGAGGGCGATTCCTCCAGCGCGAGCGTCCCCTCCCGGCGCCATTCGGCGAGCCGGGCCGCGCTCCGCGCATATTTCACATACTTGCTTCGATCGTCCGGATGCTGCTCGGGCAAGGTCAGATGAACGATGTTGTGGGGGCTCCGGGCGGCATAGTCTTCCCGCTCGGCAGGAGAAAGAACGTCGTACGGAGGGGCCACGAGCGCGTTGAGGGAACCGGCATCCGCGCTGAAGCGGAGCGCGCGGAAAGGTCTGATCGCCGCCATAGTCTTCAAGTCTACTCTTCCAGACTCTCGGCGGCCGGACCGCCATCCGGGCCGGGCCCGAAAGGCCTACCGGCTACGGCAGTACCCCCGCCTCCAGCTGCGCGATCTCCCATTCCATGTTTTGCCGTGCGAGGGCTTGGTCCAGGTGCTCCGTGAAGAACAACGATCCCTCCTCGGCACGTCGGACCATCCCCCGCAGGAACGCGATCCTGCCTTGCCGATATTCCTGTTTCGGCAACCGGCCGAATTCATCGGCGATCGCCACGGCGTATCGCCCATACTCTCCCCGCTCCGCGGCCAGGATCGAGAGGTCGGCGTCGACGACGATTTTGCCCGCCAAGTCGTGCGGATCGGCGAAGTGAGCCTTGGTGAGGAGGATCAGCCGGCCAGCTTCGTCGTCTCCGCCATCCTCGCGGGCCGCCTGCGCCGCGAGCTCCTCGTTGTCGGCCCTACCGGGCTCGTAGACGCGGTCGTGGTTGAACAACGCGAAGACGATCGCCGCCGTTTCCGTCTCGGAGACTCCGCCCTCGAGCCTGATCAGATCGAGCGCGGTTCTCAGGGTGGACTCGATATGGCTCCAGTTGTGGTAGGCGCGCCCGTCGTGCTCCGCGACCAGGGCTTCGTAGCGGCGGAGCCAGTCCGGCCTGGGGCGGCGGCTCAAGGTTTCGAGCGACCAACGGTAAAGCTCCGGTAGGGACGCGTCGCCCTTCATCGCTGATAGGATACGGGCTGACGGTAGAATCGTTCCAGGTGGTGGTCCAGGAGAAACTCGAGGTCTACGCCCGGCAGGTCGATCGTCGGCTCGAGGAGCTTTTGCCGCCGGCGGCTCAGATGCCCGCCCCGTTGCACGAGGCGATGCGGTACTCGTGCCTGGCCCCTGGAAAGCGTCTTCGGCCCGCGCTGTGCCTGGCTGCCGCCGAAGCCGTCGGGGGAAGGGAAGCGGACGCGCTGGACGCCGCCTGCGCGATCGAGATGGTCCACTGCTTTTCTCTGATCCACGACGATCTGCCCGCGATCGACAACGACGACCTTCGCCGCGGCATCCCGACCTGCCACGTCCGCTATGGCGAAGCAACCGCGATCCTCGCCGGAGACGCGCTCTTCGCGCTCGCCTTCGATGTCCTTGCGAATGCGCGAGCGTCCGCCGAACGGCGTATCCGCGCCATCGCCGCGCTCACCCGCGCCGCAGGGAGCGACGGCCTGGTCGGGGGAGAGACGACCGATATCTTGTGCGAAGGGCAGGAGGTCGACCCGCCGACGCTGCGCTTCATCCACACCAAAAAGACGGGCGCCCTGATCTCGGCGAGCTGCGTGATCGGGGCCATCATGGGCGGCGGTGCGCCGAATCAGATGGCGTCCCTCGGCAAGTACGGCGAGTCGGTCGGGTTGGCCTTCCAAATCGCCGACGACCTGCTCAACGAGACCTCCACGTCGGAGGCGCTGGGCAAGTCCGCAGGTTCGGACAAGCTTCGCGGCAAGGCCACCTATCCCGCCCTCTTCGGTATCGAAGCGTCCCGGAGGGCGGCCTTGGCGATGGTCGAAAAGGCCCGAGAAGCGCTCACCGGGTTCCACAGCGAGTTCCTCGACGGGATCGCCGAATATTCGGTCGAGCGGATGCGGTAGTCCCCGGCCTTTACTTCCTCGGGTCGGCCGCTTGACCCTGCTCCTTCTGCACCGCCTCGCTCAACGTCTTGGGGATGCTTGCGACGGTGCGGAATTCGGGTCTGCCCGCCCGCAGGCCGGTCTGGACCTGCACCTCGATCTCCTTCCGCGTTCGGGGGACGAGGACCAGAAGGTAAGGGCTTCGCATCATCACCGCCGCGGCTCCCGGAGTGACGACGGGGCGGAACCGGACAAAAGCCTTTTCCCCAAGGCCGCTGGCTCCGATCACTTCGTACCGTTCCACGTTGCCCGAGGGGCCGCCGAAGACGCCGATCACGACGTTCTTGGCGAAGTCGACGTCCGGAATCCGCCGCTGCGTCGTCATCGGCTGGGAGTTGCCCACGCGAACGATCGAATCGCCCTCTACGGTCGCCCACAGCGCTCGCCACTTTTCGGGCG
>DASWVS010000502.1:0-3111 GCA_036401135.1 Fimbriimonas sp. | reverse complement strand
CGATATTCGTCTCTTGTTGGTCATTCCGTTCGCTCAGAGGACAAGGCCAGCCGAGATGCGTTAGCCTATAGCCTTGTACTTTTATCGGTCGATACGCCGACTTCGAGGTCCTTCACTGATGTCTCTACGGTTCTCTTCTTTGCTCGCATTGCTTCTCGTCGGAGCGACTGGCATCGCTCAGGGCCCGGTACAACCTGAGCTCTCCCCAACCACGCACAGACAGATCGCGGAACTGATGCATGCCAAGTCGCTCCGAACCCCTCTGCAGCGGAAGATCGACTCCTCGCTCCTCGATGCGGCGAGAATGTGGCGCGGAGAACCGATCTCGCCGAGCGTTCCTCGTCTCCACAGCACGGTTCGGCCGGACGCGGCAGGCCGCGTCGTCGTCGATCTCCATGCCGAGGTGTCCGCGTTCCTGCTCGCCCAGATCGAGATCGCGGGCGGTGTGGTCCTCAGCGCCTACCCCGAGTATCAGGCGGTACGGGCCGTTGTGCCTCTGGATCGGCTCGAGGCGGTGGCCGGCATGCACGGAGTCCGGTTCGTCGAAAAGGAACAGCGGGCGGTTACGAACACCGGCTCGGTCACATCCGAAGGAGACGTCGCCCATCGCTCGTTCATCGTGAGGAACAACTACGGGCTCACCGGCACGGGGGTACCGATCGGCGTCCTTTCGGATGGGGCAGACAACCTCGCGCTGTCCCAGCAGAGCGGCGACCTCCCCAACGTCTATGTCCTGGCCAAGGGGGCCGGCGCAGGCCAGGAGGGTCGGGCGATGCTCGAGATCGTCCATGACCTGGCCCCCGGTTCGCCCTTGCGGTTCGCGACTGCTTTCGGGGGACAGGCGAACTTCGCGACCAACATTCGACGGCTCGCCAACATCGGCTGCAAGGTCATCATCGACGACGTCATCTACTTCGGCGAACCGGCGTTTCAGGACGGCATCATCGCCCAAGCCGTCGAGTATGCCAACGAAGCCGGAGCGCTGTACTTCTCCTCGGCCGGCAACTCGGGCCGCCTCTCGGCAGGAACCAGCGGCGTCTGGCAGGGCAATTTCTCGTCGGGGGGATCGGCTGGCTCGATGGGCGTCTACCACAAATTCGGCAGCTTCCTTAGGAACAGGATCTCGAATGGACCGAGCAGCTTTCCCATGATGCTGCAGTGGTCGGACCCGTGGGGAAACAGCACGAACGACTACGACCTCTATATGCTCGACGCCGACGGGAACGTCGTCGCCAAGTCGGACACGCTCCAAGCCGGACTCCAGAACCCGTTCGAGAGCGTGGATGCCCTGAACGGCCACGATGCCGTGGTCGTGAAGTACAGCGGGCAGGCGCGATACCTGCGGCTCACTCCCTACAGCGCGGAACTGATGTTCCGCACGAACGGACAGACCTGGGGCCACATGGCGGCGAACCGGGCATTCGGTATCGCCGCCTTGAGCGCCCAAGACAAAACCGGTTCCTTCACGAGCGACGATCCCCTGGAACTCTTCTCCTCGGACGGTCCGAGGAAGATCTTCTTCAATGCGGACGGAACCGAGGTCACACCGGGGAACCTCCTGGCCTCGGGCGGCATTCTGCGCCGGACGCCCGACTTTGCCGCCGCGGACGGCGTCCGGACCTCCGTCTCCGGTTTTACTCGCTTCTACGGGACGTCGGCGGCGTCTCCGCATGCCGGAGCGATCGCGGCACTGCTGCGGCAGCACCAGCCGAACCACACCTACGATTCCCTGAAGTCGCTCCTCGCCGCGACTACGATCGACTCGGGGACGACCGGCTATGACATCGACTCCGGATGGGGCGTGATCATGGCCGACCGCGCGATCCGCAAGCAGGTTTACGACTCGATCGGCGCTCTCACTCTTGCGGCTACGGAAGTCAGTTCAGGCTACGGGACGCTTGCCAAGATCGACGTGTCGGTTCCGGCGCCGCCCAAAGGCCTCGTGTTCCGCCTATCGACCGACCTTTCCTCCGCCATCGAAATGCCGGCCGAAGTGAAGATACTCGGCGGGAAGACCAGCGCCACATTCATCATCCAGACGAAAGGAGCGGGCAATACGACCGCCACGATCTCCGCCCGGTTGGGCTTGTTCGGGCCGGTCCGTTCCGCCAAGCTCAAAATCGGCCCGATCGTGGTTCACTCGGTCGCGGCTTCGCCTTCCTCCCTCTATGGTGGGCGCACCTCGGTCGGTACCGTCACCCTCTCGTCCGAGGCACCGGGAGACGTCGCCTATCGAGTGCCCCTGACGTCTGCCGACGAAGCGGTCGCCGAAGTGCCGGCCACGGTTTCGGTTCCCGCAGGATCGCGTTCGGCGACGTTCTCGATCCAGACCCATCCGGTGTCCGCCCGGACCTCGGTGGCGATCGGCGCAGCGTTCAACGGGATCGAAAAATCAACGACTGTGAACGTGCTCTCTCCGATCGTGGCAGGGATGACTCTCAGCCCAACGACCGTCAAAGGAGGAAGCGCTTCGATCGGAAAGGTCTCGCTGGTGAGCCCTGCTCCGGCCGGCGGGTTTACCGTGTCCCTGAAATCGTCGAACGAAGACGTGGCGACAGTCCCCGCAACGGTCCTCGTTCCGGCTGGAGCAACGTCCATAGGGTTCGAGGTAAGGACGCAAAGAGTGGCTGCCACAACGTCCGTCACGATCTCGGCGACTCCCGCGGGCCGGTTGCCCGTCTCGAAGTCGCTGTCCGTCACCCCCTAGACTGGATCGGAATGCAAGGGGGCGCCCTACGCCCCCTTGCATTGGGTATGCACACGGAATGGACAACGCAACGCTGCTTGCTGCCTTCGAGAATCTTCGGGTCGCCGACGTCCGCGACGGCCTCGACCAGATGGGCTTCCACCACTACTGCGCGATGTCGCCCTCGATCCGGCCGCTCTTTCGGACCCGCGCCCACGGGATCGCCCGAACCGCCCGCTACCTCCCCTTCCAGGGAAAGATCCCTGAAAACACTCCGGAGGACTACATGGCGTGGTCGGGGACGTATTACGGCACCGTCTGCACCTACCCCTGGGTGAACGAAATCGAGGAGGGCGATTTCGTCGTGATCGACGCCAGCGGAGTCGATGCCGGTCTGATGGGTTCGGAGAACACCCTCGCCTGCG
>DASWVS010000501.1:0-6871 GCA_036401135.1 Fimbriimonas sp. | reverse complement strand
GAAGGCCGAGGACGCCGGCATAGAAATCGACGTTCTCCTGGGCCGGGCCGCAAAGGGCGGTCATATGGTGTAACCCAAGCACTCGATTCTCGTTCATTGATGCCAATTGCAGTATCCCGCACTGAAGAGTGAGATGCAACCCTAAACCGCTTCAGCCTGACGTTCGCATTCGGGACGCTTTAGGGGTAAACCCGCCGACATGGACAAGCGAGAGGCGGTACTTCGGCTACTCGACTCGGGCAGCCCCCAAACGTACGTTCCGGCGGCGTTCTTCCTCCACTTCGACCGGCAGTTCCACGCGGGCCCGGCGGCGGTGGAGAAGCATAAAGAGTTCTTCCGATCGACGGGGATGGACTTCGTGAAGATCCAGTTCGAGGTCGCGTTCCCGCAGTCGGCGGTGAACCAGCCCTCGGACTGGTCGAAGCTGCCTCCGCTCGGGCTCGACTTCTTCGAGCCGCAGCTCGGCGTCGTGCGCGGCCTGGTGAAGGAACTGGGCAGGGAGGCGCCGGTGGTTTTGACGCTCTACTCGCCGATGATGATCGCCGGCCACATGGGGGGCGAAGAGACGCTTACGAGGCATCTTCGCGAGGACCCCGAGGCGGTCGCGCCGGGACTCAAGAAGGTGACGGACGATCTGGCGCGGTTCGTCGAGGAGTGCGTGCGCATCGGTCTGGACGGGTTCTACCACTCGACCCAGGGGGGAGAGGACCGTCGGTTCGAGGACCGCTCGATCTTCACGAAGTACGTCAAATCGACGGACCTGCGGGCGATCGAGAGCGCGGCGGACTGCCGGTTCAACATCCTGCACATCTGCGATTACAACCGGGACTCGTTCGGCGGCTACCGGAGCCTGGAGCCGTTCCTGGACTATCCGGGGCACGTGGTGAACTGCAACCCGGAAGGACAGAGCCTGAAGCAGGTGGCGGCGTTGTTCGGGCGCCCGTTCATGGGCGGTATGGAACGGAAGGGGGTGCTTTCGAAGGGGAGCGAAGAGGAGGTCCGGCAGGAAGCGCGCCGCGTGTTGGCGGAACGCCCCGACCGGTTCATCCTCGGCGCCGACTGCACGGTGCCCGGCGACACCCCGTGGGGAAACCTCCGGGCGGCGATCGAAGAAGCGCACCGGGCCTGAAGCGTCAGCGCTTCAGGCCGAGTTGTTCGAGGTAGGCGTCCATCTTGGGTTCGCGTCCGAGGAAGTCGCGGAGTATCGCGTCTTCCTCGACCGAGCCCCCTTTCGCGAGCACCTTTTGGCGGTAGACCTCGCCGATCGAGGGATTTAGGAGACCTTCCTTCTTGAACCGCCCGAACATATCGGCGGCATACACCAGAGACCAGTGGTAGCCGTAGTAGGCGGCCTGGTAGCCCATGAGGTGGCCGAACCCTGCCTGGAAGTAGGTGCCGGGCACGCCTTTGTACATCTGCAGCTCGGTCACCGAGTCGACGCCTACTTTCGAGGTGTCGATAACTCCATTGGCGGTCGTGTGGTACCGCTGGTCCACGACGCCGAGGAAGATCTGGCCCTCCGTCTCCATGCCGCTGCCAAGGGTTCGGGCGGCGATCATCTGGTTCAGCGTTTCGGTCGGCAAAGGCTCGCCGGTCTTGTAGTGGCGAGCGAAGTTGCCGAGAACGTCCGCGTCCCAGACCCAGTTCTCGAACATTTGGCTGGGGGCTTCGACGAAGTCCCGGGCGGTGGATGCGCCGGAGAACCGGCCGACCTCTACTTCGGAGAGGAGGTTGTGCATGACGTGGCCGAACTCGTGGAAGAAGGTCTCGACCTCGTCGTGGCGGAGGAGGGAGGGCTTGTCGGCGGTGGGCTTGGTGAAGTTCGTCACCAGGGCGGCGACCGGCGTCTGGGTCGTGCCGTCGGCGAACTTCTTGCGGGACATCAGGCGCCAGACGGCGGCGTGGTTGTACTTCGACTCGCGCGGGTAGGGGTCGATGTAGAAGTGCCCGAGGAGCCGTCCCGTCTTGGCGTCCTCCACTTCGTAGAGCTTGACGTCCGGGTGCCAAAGGGGAAGTTTGAGCGTTGCGGCGTCCTTGGTGACGTCGGTGTACTGGAGGCCGTAGAGGCGCTGGGTGATGTCGAAGAGGCCGTCGACGACGCGCTGGGTGGGGAAGTATTCGGCGACCTTCTGGGCGTCGACGGCGTACTTCTCGCGCATCATCTTGGTCTTGTAGAAGGCATAGTCCCACTGGAAGAAGCCGGCGTCGGGGGCTTTGCGGTCGGCGCGCTTGTAGGCGAGGAACTGGTCGAAGTCCTGCTTCGCCTTCTTCCGGACGATGGGACGGAGCTCCTTGTAGAACTCCTCGACCTTGGCGGCGTTCTTCGCCATGCGCGGCTCGAGGACGTAGTCGGCGAAGGTCTTGTAGCCGAGGATCTGCGCCTGCTCTGCGCGGTTCTTCAGGATCTGTTCGAGGAGCTCGACGTTCCGGCGTCCGCCGTGCCGCTTGCCCGCGAACCAGAGGCGCTGGCGGGTGAAGGGGTCCTTGGCGTAGGTCATGGTCTGGATGTAGGCCGGGCCGTCGATAGGAACCTGGTAGGCGGTGCCGAACGTTTTGAGGCTGTCGAAGGTGTCCTTGGGAATCCCGGCGAGCTCCTCGCGGGAGAAGAGGACGACGGTGTCGTCTTCGTAGATCCCCTTCTCGAACTCGGTGGCGAGGCGTGTTTCCTCCTTTTCCAACTCGGCGAGCCGGTCGCGCTTCTCCTTGGGCAGGTCCATGCCGGCGCGGCGGTAGTCGCGCATGGTGAAGTCGAGCAGCCGCTGTTGGACCGTGTCGAGTTTGGGCTTGGTGTCGGCATAGGCTTTGATCGCCTGGTAGAGGTCCTCACGTTTGCTCAGGTTCACCTCCCAGTCGCTGAGGACCTCTTCGGCCTTGCGGGCGGCCTCGCGCTCTTTGGGGTCGGTGGAGACGTACTGCATGAAGATGACGAAGTTCGTGTCGCGCTCCATGCGGACCCCGAGGTCGTCCAAGGCGAGCAGGGTGTTCTCGAAGGTCCTCTGGTCGTTCGGGACCTTCAAGATCGCCTCGACCTCGGCGTCGGCGCGCCTGATCGCCTCCGCCACCTGCGGGGGGGCGTCCTGGGCATGGGACAGGAGCAGCAAGAAGGGCAGCCCCAAGAAGAGCCTCGTTGCGAAAACCATCATGACTTTATACGCTCAACCACCCGCGCGAGTCCTTCGGGCTAGCCTTACAGATTCTCGAAGAGCCGGCGGATCTCGTGCTGGCGATACTGGAAGATGCCTCTCACGCGGGGGCTGACGAAGAGCGAGTCGACGAGAGGCTCCAACGGGCCTCCCGGAGCGAGGTAGCGGACTCGGTCGATCATGCGGGTTCCTCCCTCGATGGGCTCGAAGCGATGCTCGTGCTCCCAGATCCGGTAAGGCCCTTGCTCCTGGACGTCGACGAACCGGCGGGGAGGATCCCAGACCGAGATGAGCGTCTTCCAGCGGAAGGGCACTCCGAGGAGGCGGAGCCGATAGTCGATTCGCGTTCCCGCCTTCATGTCGATAGGCATCGGGGTCGCGATCTGGAAGCTCAGCGAAGGCGGCGTGATCCTCTGCAGGTTGGCTGCGTCGCTGAAGAAGCGGAAGACCTCGTCCAATTCGGCAGGGATCAGGGTCTCGGTTTCAAGGATGCGGGCCGGCACGAATCCATCCTACGATTCCGACCTCCGAGTCGTTTTGGGATCGTTCGGGGCCGAAAGCGTGTACCATAGCCCGAACATGGTTACCGAGGCTCAGAAGCGGCAGTTCGAAGAGCAGGGCTACGTCGTGCTCAAGGGTCTGTTCCCGCGCGAGGAGTGCGACGCCTACATCGAACACTACATGAACCTGCGGAGCGAGGAGCGTCCGGGAGACTTCAGCGGGGTGGATCCAAAGAGCAACGACCCGCTCAAGCGGTACCCCCGGATGATCAATATGCACCGGTGGGACGACGTGAGCATGAAGTGGCTGATCGACTCGAGGCTGAACGAAGCGCTGACGGAGCTGCTCGGCCAGGAGCCTTACCCGGTCCAGACGATGCTGTACTACAAGCCGGCGGGGGCTCGCGGCCAGGCGCTCCACCAGGACCAGTTCTATCTTCGGGTCCAGCCGGGGACGTGCGTCGCGGCGTGGATGGCGCTGGAGCGGATCGACGAGGAGAACGGGTGCATGCAGGTCGTCCCGGGGACGCAGAACCTGCCGGTCCTGTGCACGAAGACGGCGGACACGAGCCAGAGCTTCACGGACGTGACGGTGCCGATCCCCGACGGGCTCGAGCCGGTGCCGGTCTTGATGGATCCGGGCGACGTGCTGTTCTTCAACGGTTCGGTGATCCACGGGAGCTATCCGAACACGAGCAAGGACCGGTTCCGGCGCTCGCTGATCGGGCACTACGCGACCGGTGACGCGCAGGCGCTGGGGGAGTGGTACCGTCCGGTCTACAACATGCGGGGAGAGGTCGTGGAGCACCTGGGCGTCACGCCCGGCGCCACGGAGTGCGGGGTTTGGGTCGAGGAGGACGGCTCGCCGAACGTTCGGATGCGGCAGCTGGAGACGGCGATGCCGTCGCTGCACGAGTAGCGATTCAAAGCATCACATCGCAAAACACTGGGTTCGCGTCCCAAGGAAGGTTCCCCTAAAAAGAAAGAGCCCCCGGCGTTTTGGCCGGGGGCTCTTTCGATTGAACTCGACGAATGGGCTATTCGGACTGCGCTCCCTCTTCGTCCGAGGGTTGGGCCTCGCCCGTTCCTTCAGCCTCGGCCTCGCCTTCCGCCTCTTCGGCTTCGGGCTCAAGCTCCGGCTCCTTGTCGATCGTATTGCTGAACACGATCGTATCTGCACTGTTCAGAAGCTCGATCCCTTCCGGCAAAGCGACTTCCGAGGCGGTGATCGTCCCTCCGGCCGGCAGGCTCGAGACGTCGACGGTCAGGACTTCGGGCATGGCGTCGACGCGTCCGCGAAGCTTCAGGTGGTCGGTGACGAGGGTGAGCGTCACCCCGCCCGCCTTGGCATCCTCGTTGTCGCCGACACCCACGACAGGGACGTCCATCTTCACCATATCCTCTCCGGAGACCGCCTGCATGGTGATCGCCAGGATCTCACGGCTGATGGGGTCCATGTCGATGTTCTTCAGAATCGCCTTGCGGGATCCTTTCTCTCCATCGACCCGGATCTCGATCTGGGTATGCCCCCCGCCATGGGTCGCTTCTTTGAACTGCTGTTTGGAGATCTGGAGCGGGACCGTGTGGTGGTCTCGCTCCACCAGCCCGACCGGGATGAACCCCTGCTTCCGAAGGTTCTTGGCTTTCGTCTCTTGACGTTGGGATAGTTCGAACAGTGACAATCTTTCCTCCTTAACCCCTTTGGAGCAGGAGCCCTCGGCCCCGAAAAACTACGGCGGCCATCTCCCGCCGACTCACAAAGGTATCGCTACTCGTATCCTACGACAGCTTCTCGCCCGTCTCGGTTTCATCATGTTAAACTCCTGCAGGAGAGTGAAATGTCCATACCACGCAATCGATTCGGCAGAACCGGCCTCGAAGTGACCAAGCTCGGCTACGGCGCGATGGAGATCCGCGGCTCGCGCATCTGGGGGGGACGACCGACCTCGGACGAGGAGGCGGAGCGCATCCTGAACGCCGTCCTCGACAGCGGCATCAACTTCATCGACACCGCCAACGACTACGGGCGGAGCGAGGAGCTGATCGGCAAGTACGTCTCGCACCGGCGAGGCGAGTTCGTGCTGGCGACGAAGTGCGGCTGCACCGTCGTGCGGCGCGACGAGAACACCGACGACACCCCGCATGTCTGGACCCGCGAGAACCTCTTCCGGGGCCTCCACGAGAGCCTGGAGCGCATGAAGACCGACCACCTCGACCTGATGCAGCTCCACAACCCGTCGGTCGAACAGGTGGAGCAGGGAGACCTGGTCAACGTGCTGAAAGAGATGCAGCAGCAAGGGAAGGTCCGGTTCATCGGCATCTCCTCGACCCACCCCCACCTTGAGACCTACATCGGTTGGGGCGTCTTCGACGCTTTCCAGATCCCCTACTCCGCGCTCGAAAGGGAGCACGAGGAGGCGATCCAGAAAGCCGCCGACAGCGGCGCCGGCGTCATCCTACGCGGAGGCGTCGCCCGAGGGGAGCCGGGCGAGGGCCTGGGAGGCGAGGATCGTTGGGCGAAGTGGGAGCAGGCGAAGATGGACGATCTTCTCGAGCCGGGCGAGACGCGGACGCAGTTCCTCCTCCGCTTCACGAACTCGCACCCAGGCATGCACACCAACATCGTCGGCACGAAGCGCCCCGAACACCTCGAGCAGAACGTGGCGGCGGCATCGCGAGGGCCGCTGAGGGCCGATGTCTACGAGGAGGCGAAGCGCCGGCTCGAATGACTCGTTTTTGCCACAGGCGAGCCTGTGGCGGGACAGAGAGACAGCAAGCTGTCCTCACTCCAAAGGATCGAAGATGAACCTAATCACGACTCTCCTGCTGCTTGTTATCGTCGCGGTCGCCTCGGCGGACTGGAACGCCGACTGGCGCAAGAAGAACCCGATCTGGCGCGGCGTCCACATCGGCGTCGGCAACGACGCCTCGCTCGAGGCCCTCGGCCGGCAGGTGCCGGCGATGGCGAGGCAGGGTCTGAACGCTCTGGTCGTCGAGGTCGACTACTCTTACCAGTTCAAGAGCCGGCCGGAGATGAACGATCCGAACGGGATCAGCCACAAGGGGGCCCGGAACTTCACCAGGCTCTGTCGTGAGAACGGCGTACGCGTCATCCCCCAGATCAACTGCTTCGGGCATCAGTCCTGGGCTGAGAACACGGGGGCGTTGCTGACGAAGCATCCCGAACTGGACGAGTCGCCCGGCATGTATCCGGGCAACAAGGACATC